>JAITLB010000163.1 GCA_031278175.1 Christensenellaceae bacterium | reverse complement strand
CCGACTACACTAGTCGACCAAATTAATGAATATGATATGTGGTTAAATAACGTGGGTGCTATATCAATTTGTAGGATTTCACATTTATTTCAAGCTCTTATATCTCACAGGAAGAAATTGACGCAGAATATTGAACTGTTAATGCATTTCCCAATTTTAGCACTTGCTAGTGATCGTGAATTAGCAAAATCCATTTTTGCATATACGAATACATGGATAGAACTATTACAGGCAATATATCGAAATGCAGAATATGCCGATAAAATCGATATTTCCAAGACACAGCAATTAGTTAGTAGTCTGCTACGTTTAGACAAAGTATATATTAAAACACCACATGAATGGAAATGTGTGTTAACACCACTTAATCCGCTCTGTATAGAAAAGATACGTAGCATAGCAGAATCACTAGAATATACTAAGTCAATGTTTGCTGGCGAGGGTTTAATAACAGAATCTGAAAATTCAATTGAAGTAACAAACTGTGTACACATTGATAAGATGATAACAAATAGCGAGTGCGACTCTGTTTTGTTATATGCAGGAGACGTTGATGGCTTATGTGTTTATGAATCCGATAATCGCCAAGCTTATGGTGAAGATGGTGTAGACAGCATAAAGGAAATTTTGCAAAGTTTTATTGCGTTTGCACCTTACGCGCGACGCCAATTGAGAATTCGTGTAGTTAATGCACCATCACCAATTACAATATTGCGATTACTCAAAGATCATTTGCAAAAGTATCCAGATTCCAAGCTGGCATGTACCTTTTTATACACCTATCCACAAAATGCATTTTCGGAAACGTTTAAACTGGAATATGATATGGCAGATTATGAAATTTGTGAGGCTATAAAGCAAGAGCGATTAACTATCAATATGGGGGGGGAGGTAAAAAGCATTCACCAAATAAGTCGTGAATGTAATGAACCATCACATATCGCGTTGTATTTTGATATTGCACAAATTCCATCTGATTTTTATGCAAATAGAAGTAGTGGTACTGTAGATAATATTGCTAGCTTGCACTCTAATTGTTTTGGAAGGGCATCCGCAAAAGAGAATAAGGTTGCTGACATATATAATAAAGTCGCAGAAATGTACGCAATTAAAAACGATGATTTGAAAACAGATACTTCGACAATTAACTGTGACACCCTTAGCAGTATTGCTACTATGGAATCAAGAAATGCCATTTGGATTGCAACTATAGACAGATTCGAACAGGAATGGACTAGAGATGACCTCAAAGTAATTGGAAAGAAGCGATTTGGTAGACGTGTCACAACGCTGTTGACATCTATCGATTCGCGCATTTTTGATAGATATTTATCATATTTAAGAGGTTATTTAATTTACCCTAACCGCAATATGTTCACTGCCTCACTAGGTCGCATAATATCTATTTTCCCTGATAATATACTTTGCATACCAGGACTAGATGGAGAAAGAGGTAATTTGACTAAACGTGTAGCGGGTGCAACAATAAAAGCACTGGCCACTGAAACCTATCTGTCGCTAGTGAGTGATCACTTTCTCTGTGGTATAAAATTGCAAGTTAAGAAAGATAGTTTTGAAAAAGTAATCACTGGCATACATTATAACAGTCTTGAGAACGTGTTTACGGTTGATGTATTGGAATTTCAACACAGCGATGACAACAGTGCAGATGTAAAATTGCTAAGCGGTGAAGATAGTGCCTCAGATGCCGAGGAAATAATAGAGACAAATGATAATAATGTTCATGGCAATATTGCTGACTATGATACATTAATTGATACCATACTAAATATTCAAAATTTGTTAAATGGTGAAATTGATGCTAATAAAGGCAAGACTGCTGGGAATATAAAGGCGCAAATAATAGATCAATATCTCAAAAATTTGCTTAATTCAAATGATAATATTAATAGCAAAATTGCTGATGTGGAAAAGATTGCATTCAACGTGAGAGGTAGTGTAATTGTTGTTAATCTAAATAGCAACATTAACTCAAAAAGCATTAATAACTTCACTTATCGCGGAACTAATATGAGAACAATTACAATCACGGCGGGATATCTTAAAATCTTGTACAGTAGTGAAAAATGTTAAATGCTAAGTTTTGGGGTATATGCGACATGGAATTCTAAAGAGATACTAAACATATTTTGCTAGACACCAAGCGTCAATTTGATCACTTGAAACTAGAATTTGCTTTAAGTATTTAATATATCAAAACAATTTGTCGGATTGTGTAAAAAAATTAATTGACAAAGCGTGTGCAGAGTAGTATAATCCAATCAAGAATAGCAGTTGCGCTAAGCAAGGGCTATTTTTTAAAGATATAGGTTAGCATATGCTAACTCATTAAGCGATCAATTTACATAATTGAACAAGCATGCAGGTTGAGTTTTTGGAGTAAACTATGAACGAAGATAAAAAATCCAAGTCAGGTATTTCCCGATTGTGGGAAATTGCGATGGGGAAAAGACCACTAGTCATATTGTCGCTTATCTTATCGAGCATTTCAGCCATATTAGGATTTGTTCCATATGTCTTTATATATTTGATTATAAAAGGAATTATTGAAAACATAGCGGGTGGTGCTGTTGCAGTATCTACATTGATTACATATGGCTGGTTAGCTTTTGCTGGTGTAGCTGGATGTGCAATTGTGCATTTTTTAACGCTGGTAGCGTCTCATATTGCTGCATACGGCACCCTATACAACTTACAAATGAATTTTGCAGCACATCTCGCTCGCATTCCTTTAGGTTTTCATATACTAGCGGGAAGTGGCAAACTTCGGAAGATTATGGAATCTGATACGCTTAAAACTGAAACATTCATCGGTCATCAGTTGCCAGATTTTGTATCTGCCATTGTGTCGCTAATAGTTATGTTAGCATTTTCATTTGTATTTGATTGGCGCTTTGGACTGGCGATTCTAACTTCAATTGTGCTTGGCATGGTTATGATGCTACGTATGTATGGCGGTGGAAAGATGAAGGAGTCAATGACAATATATCAAAAGTCTATAGAAGATGTTAGTAATGGTTGTGTTGAGTATGTGCGTGGCATGTCTGTAGTAAAAGCTTTTAAGCAAACAGCGCATTCATTTGGCAGGTTGCGCTCGGCAATTAGAACCTACACCGATTACGTTATCAAATATACATTAGGGATGGAATCCGATTATTCAGCTTCACTTGCTATAGTTAATAATGCTTTTATATTCTGTATGCCCGTTGGGGTCATTATAGCAATGACTACTTCTAATCCAATACTCTTAGTTACTAATATAATGTTCTACTTGGTCTTTTCCCAACTAATAAATGGTGTCTTGCAAAAGGCTGTATATGCATCTGGATTGGTAATGCAACTAGCTGGATGTGTTGATCGAATGGATCAAGTGTTAGCAGTGCCTCAACTGCCGCAAGTAGAAATAGCAGAACATATTAACAAATATGATCTAGAATTTGATAATGTTACGTTTTCGTATGCTACAGAATTTGAAGGTGCTGAGAATGCGCTCTCAGATGTCACATTCATTGCAAATGCAGGAGAAACTACGGCGATTATTGGGCCATCTGGGTGCGGAAAGAGTTCAACGGCACATCTCATTATGCACTTTTTTGATGTCACTAGTGGCATGATTAAAGTGGGTGGTGTTGACATTAAGAATATTGAATCTGCTGAACTTATGAAGAATATTAGTTTTGTGTCACAAGATGTATTTTTGTTTAATTTGAGTGTAAAAGAAAATATTCGACTAGGAAACCCAGATGCCACTGATGATCAAATTGTAGATGCGGCAAAAGCTGCACAATGTCATGATTTTATCATTTCACTACCGAATGGATACAATACTATGGTCGGAGTGGATGGTATACACTTTTCAATGGGCGAAAGACAAAGAATATCAATAGCTAGGGCGATCATAAAGAACGCGCCTATTATCGTACTTGATGAAGCTACATCATTTGCTGATCCTGAAAATGAGCACCTCATCCAAAAAGCATTTGAGAAATTAATGCAAAACAAAACTGTAATAATGATTGCGCATAGACTTTCATCTGTTAGGGATGCAGATAAAATATTAGTTATGCAAGAAGGCAAAATTGTTCAATCAGGCAAGCATGAAGATTTGATAGCAACTAAGGGTCGATATGCCGACATGTGGAAAATATTTACGCAGGCTGCCAAATGGCATATTACCGAAGATGCGGAGGTAGTAGAATGTCTAAATTAAAGGATATATTAGTTTTAGATACTAAAGGATATAAAGATCTCAAAATAGCAACTTTTGCGTGTACTCTTACTAATTTCACTGCAGTAATTCCAATGGTAATAATGGCACAATTTGTTACGGAAATTTTAAAGCTAGCAAGTGGTGGAACGCCATCATGGACTGTTTTATGGGTGCTGTGTGGTGCGGGCTTTGTTGGTGCTGTAATTGCTTATATATGTCATAGATTTGATTATAGGAAAACATATGTTACCACATATATGCAGAGCGAACAAATCAGGGTTAGTGTGGCTGAACGTCTAAGGCGTTTGCCTATGAGCGTTTTTAATTCAAAAGATCTTTCTGATTTGACAACGCGTCTAATGGATGACGTAGCAAGTAGCGAACACGTGTTAAGTCATTTAGTGCCTCAACTCATATCTACGACTATATCCTTAGGGATTGTCTCGGTGTTTCTTGCAATATATGATTGGCGGATGGCATGTGCTATATTTGTCTCGTTTCCCTTATCGCTTGGATTGATTTTGCTTACGAGAAAAATATTTAGCAAAAGAAATAAAAAGTTTATCGATCTAAAATTGCAAGTGTCAAAGCGAATACAGGAATATATTGACGGTATGAAAGTTATCCGCGCATGCAATATGGATGCCGAGCGATTTAAAATATTAGAAGAGTCAATTCATAGCGTGTTGCAATTTGGAATGAAGTCTGAATTTGGCATGGGTGTTTTTGTGCTAGTGTCTCAAACAATTTTGCAAGTTGGTCTAGGTATCACTACATTAGTCGGTATTTTATTGTGGACTGGTGGATCGCTAAGTTTAGTACCATTCATATTATTCCTTTTGATAGTTATTAGAATATATGCTCCAATTTTACCTGTGCTTACAATGCTACCAGAGTTGTTCTATTTTCTACAGGCAACACAGAGAATTCGCGATTTGAAAAATATGCCTATTATGATAGGTGAACAAACTGTGATCAATGAATTTACAATAAAATGCGAAGATGTATCATTTGCGTATGAAAAGGGCGCGAGCAATGCGATAAATGGACTAAGCTTAACTCTCAATGCTGGTGAAATAACGGCTCTTGTTGGACCATCTGGAAGTGGCAAAAGTACGATGACGCGCCTCATTGCACGCTTTTGGGATACCGATAAGGGTAAAATCACAATAGGTGGAGTAGATATAAAGACAGTTGATCCTGATCATTTGATGGACTATATGAGTTTCGTTTTTCAAGATGTTGTTCTGTTTAATGATACAGTTATAGCAAATATTAGGATCGGTAATGTTAATGCAACTGATGAAGAAGTTAAATTAGCGGCTAGGGCTGCTGGTTGCGATGAATTTATACAGAAATTGCCATCGGGGTATGAGACAATGCTAGGCGAGAATGGTGCAACTCTCTCGGGCGGTGAAAGACAGCGTATTTCAATAGCGCGCGCATTGCTTAAAAACGCGCCGATTGTTTTATTGGATGAGCATATGGCCGCTGTTGATGCTGAAAATGAAGCGATCATACAACATGCAATATCTAGACTAGTTAAGGGTAAAACTGTTGTAGTAGTAGCACATCGATTGCGTAGCATTATAGGTGTAGATAAAATTGCAGTGCTCGACCATGGTTCATTGGTTGAATGTGGCACAAGTCAAGAACTATTAGAAAAGGATGGATTGTTTGCAAAATTATATGGACTTCAGTCAGAGTCCCTAGATTGGTCTGTAGGAAAATCCAAGATGGCATTAAATTCTAGTAAAGAGATCTAACAGTGAATTGCTTAATTTCAAACGCTATAATGAATCTATGCTGTGAGGTTTGAGATAATTGCAAAATTGACATTGTGATTTGACAACCTCTAAATCATCATAGCATATACCATCTTTAGGTATTAGCTTGCTTTCAAATTATCACATATCATTGTAGCATTAAGCATGCAACTTAAGATAAAGGTAAAATGGTTGTGCCCTATCTAATCAAGTTTACCATTTGATTTTAAACCTATCACATTGAGATAGCCTTCTATATTTCACCTACATAGTGAGTGATATTTAAAACCGACTGTCGATATAGAGGGCGCTATAGCATTACCAAATGAAATGTCGTAGATTATGTTCATGTCTTATATTGATTAATTATATAATGCCACTTGCATACATCATAAACGAAAGAGCGCTTGATAAGGCAAGAGTAGCTTAAAGACAAAGCATTTCTATGTGCGCCTACTTATACCTGTGTAGTGCGGGGCATTATATTAAATATCAATTGCAACCACTTAACCCCACGGTGTTTCAATCGATTGCGTGTTTGTATTTAGGTAATTGGATTGTCTCTCAATTTATATACTTCATTAAAGTTCCTCTCTGTGTTGCGATTGGTATCATAGTATTTTGCTCTGTATTTATGTTAGTCTTATATAAGCTAATTAAGTAAAGAAGTATTTGTTTTTTTTGAGTTTATGCAATTAACTTGACAAGCATTAACAAATAATATATATTTTATGTATGATCTAAACATAAGTTTAGATGGACTTGTTGATTGTTAGAAATCCACGTATGTCATTTAGATGTTAAGTCTATGTCTAAAGAGATGCGTGAATAGAAAACTTGCAGATTGTGCATGTGTAGTTATACACGCTTACTGCATAGTATGAGAGGCAAAATCGAGAGTGTCTAAAAAAGAGACCGCACAAATCTATGCGTGGATTTGTGTGAAGTAGAGGCTGTACAATATAGAATGAGATTTGGACTATTTGGTGGTGCATTCGACCCACTACATAATGAGCATGTAGAGATATTAGAGTTAGCGCATAAGATGTTGAAAACTGACGCGATAATTTTAGTCCCCTCACATAATCCACCACACAAGGATAAGAGGCTTGCGCCGTTTGCAAAAAGACTTGAGATGCTTAATGAATATTTTGCTGACAAATCACATGTAATAATAGATGATATAGAAAGTGTACGGGATATTTCAGACAATTATGCATGTGAAATAATTCCAGTAATTAAGGAGAAATATGGTGGCAACTTTGTATATATTATAGGTGGTGACAGTCTTGCCGATATCGAGACGTGGCGAAACCCTAAAGACATAATTGCAAACACTCCTATTGTAGCGATAGCTAGACCAGGATTTGGTGACTTGCACAAAAAAGCGCGGGAGTTAAATGCCCAATATGGTGGTAAGGTAAGTGTCATCGAATATAGTGGTGAAGGTGTTTCTTCATCCGAAATTAAAGCTAAAATTGAGACGGGTATAACGCAAAATGTTCCTGTCCCTAATCAAGTGTTAGAGTATATTATTAAAAATGGTCTATATACTGAGCATAAGGATATAGTATATAAGCTCAAGAAAAACATTAGTAATGAATTGTTTGAGCATTGTGCTAGGACTGCAATTTTTGCATCGCATTATGCTGGGATGCTAAGACTCGGATTTAGAAAAGTGTTTCTTGCTGCTCTTTTGCATGACTGTGCTAAGGAGATGAAACCACTAAAATCTGAATACCCAACGAAATCTTCAAAAGTCATCCACCAATATGA
>JAITLB010000103.1 GCA_031278175.1 Christensenellaceae bacterium | reverse complement strand
ACTTATAGCTTTGCTTGCCGTCTGCCCGATGACCATTCTTGACTACTTTCTTTGATTTACACTTTAAACATTCCATACAGATAGTATATCATATACTATTTTATTTGTCACGCAAATTTAGCTCCACCCAAAAATAAACTTGCGATTATAGCGATAGCAATAAAAACGCATAGGACGCAAACTCCAGCTAACATCTCATTTTTATAAGTCGTATCGTTTGAGCCTTGCCACATATCTAAGAGTAATGGTATTCCATGGATGGCGAGAAATGCGCAAAGAGACCAAGAAAGCACGGCAAAAAGTGATGTGCCGAAAACCCACGTGGTTCGCAAGTTTCTATACATGATTTTTCCCAGTTGACCATTAATATTTGTTTTCTTTATTTACCATAAATTATCTCTCTGGGAGTTTTCCTGAATAGCCGAATAAACGGCACAAGACTTGACACCGCCGCCGTAATAATTACTATTCCGAAAAGTTGAACAATATCTATGGAACTGAATTTTATCATTGGAATAGGAAAGAACGGCGATTGAATTAAAAGTAATAATGCTGGAGTAGTTAAAAAAGCGGCAAGAATAGTAGCAATAGCGAATATTATAAATGCTATAATTAGGTTTTGAATCATATATATGCCTATTATATTGCCCTTTGTGGCTCCTATGCTCCGCAGAATGCCGATTTCTTTCATTTTATCATTTATACTAATGATAATAAAATTTGCGAATAGCACGCATGCAAAAATAGCAATAACAAGCGATATTGCGCTGACAACCGGATACACATTGCCTTTAGTTACGGTCTGTTGCCTAACGAGTTCCGAATGCCAATCAATAAATTCAAATCTGCCTTCATCCAACACAGATTCAATAAAATTATCTTTGTTAAAGCCTTCTTCATTATAGGGAATAAGCAATACATGGTACTCGCCCCCAGTAACAACTGATGGCTTGGCAAAGGTTATATTTTGAATTCCTCTGTTAGAAAATTTATCATAGTAAAAATCAAAGTTTGTTCCCATTGTTGTAGGATTATCAAAAGTTGATACTAATCCCAAGGAATACTTTTTCATTTCATTAAACTCGTTTCTATCGTAATTTGTATCAATGATCCCCTTTATTGTGTGTCCGTCAATAGACCGCCCAATAATATCTGAATAATTAATAATATCGATTTTATTTTCATATCTAACCATTAGACCGAACTCATCGAGTTCGTCAACTATTTCTTTGTACCCTGTTAAAGTAAATACTTCAAAAGTATAGCGCGTGATTGCAATATCATCATTTTCCCAAGCTGCGGATGGGTACTCGCCAGCGAGAAGGAAAAAACCAAGCGACTCAATATCGCTTTGATTAATGTGGACTGCGCCGCTTATAGTATTACGCGAGTAATATGCCATTTGCGCTTGAGTCAAGTTGCCATAAAACACCGAATGATATGAATGTTGCGCGATTTTATAAAATTTTGTATTGGGAAATTCTGCTTCTATATCGGTTACACGTTCATCGTTAAATTCCGAATACTGCACTAACTCTTCTGGAATTTGCACCAGTGTGCTGGACGAATCATAATTTTCAAGTTCAATCGGTATTCGCCTAATAGTAGCATAGCCATTGTCACTTAGTATTTGGTTTTGCACCGAATAAGGTGTCCAAAAAGCATAACGTAATGCGCTGGACATAAACGAAAATGCAAATACCGACAAAATAATTATTGCCGCCAACCTCAGCGGCTTGCGCCAAAAAGCCTTTGTTGCCAATCGCATTTGTGTGCCAAATTTTAAATGCGCTTTCTTAAATTGTTGCAGCGGCTTTAAATCTGATTGTGTTTCTGTAGCAGTGTCGGTAGAATGCGATATTATAACCCCGTCAGACATTTCAATTATTCTATCGCCATATGCGACTGCCGCTTCCTTATCATGAGAAACGACTACAACTAACTTATTTTTAGAGATGTCCTTAAGCAATTGAAAAATCTGCCGCCCAGTTTCGCTATCAAGATTTCCTGTAGGCTCATCTGCCAAAATGATCTTCGATTCTTTTACTATCGCACGTGCAATAGCTATGCGTTGTTTTTGCCCGCCAGATAGTTCATTTGTGCGTCTGTTTTCAATCCCGTCAAGCCCCACATTCGGCAAAGCCGCTTTGATAGCATCAATATTTTTATTCCCTTGCAAATTTAGCGCAAGTTTAATATTGTTCGCAACAGTATAACTGTCCAATAAGTTATTGTCTTGGAAAACAAAACCAATTCTGCTATTACGATACCAATCCCATTGCTTTTCAGAATAATTGCTTGTGGAGTACCCATCTACCAATATCTCGCCGTCATCCGCCCTGTCGAACCCGCCCAACAAATTCAAAAACGTGGTTTTTCCACAACCGCTTTTCCCTACAACAAACACCAGTCCCATGTCAGGAAACACGAGACTGATGTCTTTAAGTGCACGCACTTCATTTTTATCTGCAGTACGATATGTTTTATTAATTCGTATAAATTCTACCATTTTTGCCCTCACTGTTTATGCGCTCTTCCATTTATAATACCAAGTATTCCCCAATTTATAGTCATATGTATAACTGCCGCCTGCAGTACCGTTTACTCCTGATTGTGTTGCGCTCACACCGCCTGCCCCGCTTTCACCTTTTGAGCCTTCGACACCAAGTGCCTCGGCAGGTCCGTTGAAACCTCCCAATCCGCCGATACCGCCGTTGCCCCTCGACCGCCAGCACTATCTGTTCCATTATACACCCGCGTAATAGTAATAGCAAGCGTTTAAGAGTCTCTTCGTAAAAATGTAGTTTTGCGCATTCTATCGTTTATCAAAATACACATATTTTTAATAAATACCGCCTAATATGCGCTGTATTCGTCTATAATATCTTGTATTATGAATGCAAAAGAGATTAAGTCTATTTCCGTAGAGCGGTTTAGAAAGTTGGCGGACAGGACGAGTCTTGCTCGAGGTGTACTTCGCGCCAAGTTGGGAATAACTGTGCCTATATTCAGCCACTAGACACAGAAAACCATCGCCGCGATGCCACCGCATGAGTTGATACTTAGAATCGCTGTATTGCTCAAAACAAGCGTTGATTATGTCATCGGATTATCAAATAATTCAGAGTCTACTCATAGCGTATATAAATCGCTGTCGGCATTCGAAATCAAAGCGAACCTCGCGGATCGGTTAATCAAAGTGCGACACAACCACAATGGAAAGACTAACGCTTTAGTCGTTGCTTTGGATTTGCACGACCGCACCATCCATGTTTACCGCGATCGCACCCGCCCGATGATGCCCTCTTATGAAACGCTTATTAAAATCGCCAAGCGTTACGGTTGCTCGGCTGAGAGTCTATTGCGTTAATGCCCACATTCGAATTCCTGCCGCATAAAGTCGAGCCAAATTTGCGCCCCGTATCCATTTTCGATAAGTTTATGAACTACCGACTTCTTTTTTGTGCAGTTCGCTTTTTCTAAAACCCTCGCCGACTTGCTTTTTGCGCAGTGCGGCTTTTTTGATTGTTTGAAGTCAATCCCGTTTTTCAAAAAGACCTTCATTTTTGTGCGTATGTTTCCGCATATTCACCAAGAAGGAAGTTGCTATGGGGATAAAATAGTCCGCATTGCGGGGTTTTCTTGGTATTTTTAGCTACTTTATCGATTTCGGGCAAGGTGTTGTGGTTTTTATCGCAGACTTCCTTTTCGCTCAGATCGCGCGGTAGGGATAAGCACGGGTTTGATTTTTGATTGTTTTTGATTTCTTTAACCCGACTTACTTTTCGTGCAGTTTGCTTTTTCTAAAAACCTCGCCGTCTTCCTTTTTGTGCAGTGCGGCTTTTTTGATTGCTTGAAATTGATCCCGTTTTTCAAAAAAGACTTACTTTTCGTGCAGTATGCATCGACAAACTCATGAACAAAGGTGTATTCTTGCTGCTCACCCACAGTTTTAGTATGTTCCAGCAAAGGAATGTAGTTATCGCTGTCGGTCTACTTTTTGCTTAATGCCCTATAATAGCACCTTCGCAGCTTCGTTTCTAAATTTCCAATTCAGGTTTTACCTCTGTTATTGTATAATTACTTCTTCGCATGACACATCATACTGTCAACCGCGAAACAAATCAAGAGAATACCCCTTGAACATGATTTTTTTTGTTATTTTCATTGAATAACTTAAATGCTATTGAAATATAATATAATGCGTGATATAATCTTCTTGTAATCAAAGCACAAGGAGTAACTGTAAAATGCCTGTAATCTCAAGATTCTATGGTATGATAATCAAAATGTATTTTCTCGCGTCCGAGCATAATCCGCCGCATATTCATGTGGTATATGGTGAATACTTAGGTGTGATAGATATCGGGATCGGAAAGATGATTGTGGGCGACCTTCCCGCAAAAGCATTAAAGATTGTGCAGGAATGGACGACACTGAATAAGTCCGAGCTTCTCAATATGTGGAACACACAAGATATCCACTCCTTGCCGCCGATTGAATAAATATTACGATGGAGGTTAAATCTCATGTTTCATAAAATCACTTCCCTTGCTACACACCCCGACTATATCCTGCTTGCTGGGTTTGATGACGGCGAGTTCCGGCAGTTCGACTTAAAACCGTTAATCAAAAAGTATACACCTTTTAGATCCTTGACCGAAATAAATGGTCTGTTTTCTAATGCCAAAATAGACGCAGGCGGTTACGGCATTGCTTGGAATGACGATCTTGATATTTCCGCCGAATCCGTTTACGAGCAAGGAACTGCAGTAAGCGCACCGCACGATATATAGAAGTATAAGCAATAGTTCTTCTCCTAACTTGTCCGTGTGCGCAAAAGTGCGGTGCTATCGCGAAAACAGTTTGAAGTCATCTCTGGTGTTCCTCAACCAAGTATTGCTCGTGCGGAAGAAGGCACTACCTAACCCAAACTCTCCACCATCCTAAAAACACTTGCGCCACTGCGACTTATGCTTGAGTATCACGAGTTTTTAAAATTTTGGAGCAACGACTGAAATTGGGTTGTTGCTCTTTTTCTTATGCCTTTTTCGCTGACACTGTCTGCAAACTGTCTGTCGGAAAACACAGAAATGCCATTTTTAAATGTTTCGTCAAAGCGCACAAATTCACAACTGCCGCCATAAAAAGATGTAGTTAGTAGTCCGTCCCACGCATAATGGCAAAACGCTCAGTAGATATATTTTTGTCCTATCGGCGGTATCGGTCTGTTCATTATATCCACCGTTTTTTCATGCTCTTTATGTTCAATAATTTCCATTGCGATTTCTCTCTTATTTTTCGTTTTTGTTGCGGTTTCTCGCTCGATAGCGCTCTTGCTGTTGCTGTCGTTGTGGTTTGTGTTGTGACTTCCAGAAAGCCGAGTCTAGGTAAAATTTTTCAAGTCGCACCTCACGGTTTGTTGAAACAAAATCTAAACGAGCGATGCCATAGTATCATAGAATCTGCCAAAGGGTGTTTATGGTTCATCGGCAGTCTACAAGGGAATCGATAAAGCGGTTGAAAATATGGAGTATTACATTTCAAATACGGTTTAATCCCAAATTGTGAGAACAAAGAGGACACGATGTCTACCAAAAATCCGATAAATACTCCGTATAATATGCCTATATGGACCTGTCTCGTTTGGACCTGTGCAAGTAAACTCTCCCGCATGCTCACTTAGTTGGTCTATAGTGATGCAGTGTTTAATCAAATTGAAACGGCAAAGGAAGGTTGACGGTAACGGCTTTGGTCTGTTGGAACAGGTGTAGATCGCAAGGGGTACAGGGACGATCCTTTTCTTTAGTCGGATGTTTTTAGTAAAAAGCATATGATGCATTGGCAACATATCCTAATTATGATACAATGTGTGTCATTAGGATGTAACTGAACAACGGCAAAAATATTGCCTGTATTAGGGATTTAAGAAACGGATCGGAAATTCCCGAGTTTTTAAAATCCAGTGGCGAACCTGTTTTTGCTACGCGCAATGGTTACAGATATATGGTTATCTTAAGTATGGATGCCTATGAAAAACAGTTTGCGGGAACGCTATCTATTCGGCTGTTATGGAAGCGGTGGAGGATGTTAGAAATGTCGCCAAGCCGATATCTGCGGCTGAGGTGTTTGTGAAATTAGAGGCAAAATACGACAAATATGTACACGATTGAAACTTATCCGATGCCGTTAGACGACCTCGATAACATTTACGAATATTATTACATGGAATCGCTTGAAACTGAGGTTGCTAAAAGTAATCAGAAAGCTGAAAGGAGTGGTTCGCGGACTGTCTAATATGCCACAGTCGCATCCGCAAGCGCGAACGCAGGTTTGATAAAGGATGGTTTGCGTAAACTCATTTGCGGAGAATGTGTTATACCATTTTTGATAGACGAAGATAGAAAGGTTGTTTTGTTTATCTGTGTGTTTCATGGTAAAATGAAGTACCAAGAGTATTTATATGCAATTAAAAAATATAACGCGATAAAGTTGCTATGATGCCTCTAAAGTGGACATCTATGCACAAAAGCACTCGATGCTCTTTTGTAGAGTTTAAAAATGTTGAAAATCTCAAGAACTTAGACATTCAATAAATAAGTGAAAAGAATAAGCGTGAGTTTTATATAAACTACTGAATCACTATAAGTAAGTTGTTATTGATATATTAAAAAGAATAGATGGAAAAAGACAAAAACATGATACCCAGCGCATTCTGTGCGAAATGTATAACCATATTTCAGGGGGCAAATATCCCAGAAAGAGTGCAAACTTCCGATTTGCTTTTAAAGCAAACAAAAGACCGCGTAAGCCTGATTGGTTCAGGTAGTACAGTTCTTCATTTTTCTATATCGCCATCTTGGACAACCTCTTAACTGCGCCGATAACCATATCCCAGCTAATATCGGCGGCATAGTCGAATTTTCTCTGATAGTTACTCCACATCGCCAGCAGTCTTGAGTCAGCTTCAACCTCACCGATAATCAGATCGGCATCCGCGACTATGGCGGACGACCCTCGTTTCTTCAGGGTTGCGGCAAAAGCTGACCGTAGCGTCTCTGCATTGATTGTGTGTGTATGCGAATCCTCCAAGGCAAAAATGTCATAGAAGTCCCGCATCCTTGTGTTCATCGTGTTTCGGGTGAGCAATGTCTCCAGTTTTTCAGCGAGGAGGGTTTCAAGATTATAAGTCAATATGGATATAGCACGATTCTCGAACATCAGCTTAAAAGAATAGGATACTTCGCGTGGAGTGATAACATCGCCTGTAGAGAAGTCAATCTTCAATGGTGTCCGCATAGTTTCCAACATTGTCTCCATGATCAGTCGGATTCCAGGATAATCTGCTTCGTCCATAATCGGTCTTATGCTCTTAATCTCAAAGGTCATGCCATCTTCTATTTCGACTGCGTTAATCCCGCTGATTATCTCGCGGACACTTTCGTCGGACAAGTCCATGCCTTTGACGGTGGCATCCACATCCATTGTCGAGCAGTTGTTCAGACCAACCATCGCGGTCACCAAAGTACCGCCTTTGAGTATTAGGTTATTACGGTAAGGCGACAAGGCGAGACGTTCCAAGAACCGTTCCATCACATAGTTGCGAATGATAATCTGCGCCTTGGCACTGTTACATTTGGATAGATTTCGGACTAGCGCTTTCAATTGCCGTGACGTGTGAATCATAAGAGCACCTCCAAATACTGCCGCAGTATCTTCTCGACCCTGAATTTTTTCGCGCAGCGGAGGAGGCGCGAGATGTTTTTTTCTCCCCTGCGTATATACTCCTTAACCGCCGCTTGCAAGTCCTGCGTGTCGATTCCGCTGCGGTTGCGAAACAAATCGCAAATTGTGCGTTCGGCATTATAGCTTCGCAGTGGATGTCCCGTTGGCGAGAGTGCATCAGTGACACCTTCGTCCAGTAGATTCTCTTTCACGCGGTAGACTTTCACACCATCTTTCCGAAGCCTCATCGTGTTTGCGTTGGCTTTCAGCGTGACGGAGAATACACTCGGCTCACGTTCAGCAAGCCCCAACAAGTACAAAGCAGTTTCGTGGGAAAACACTGCTGTGGGATACCTAACTTGGATCACGTACATTCCGTCGTCCCATGCATCCTCTGATATATATAAGCCGTGAGCAACGCGCTCTAAACCATTTTTGCGCACATACTCACCAAGATACTCGCGTGAAATTCCAGCGGCGACTACCTCTGAAGTTCGCAGAAAACCATTGTTTTCACGGAGTAATGAATCTAAAATTTCTCGTTTCATGTTAATCACCTGACTTTCACACCCTAATTATAATTTAATAGGGCTTGAAAGTCAAGCATAAAATCAAAACAAAAACCGCCCAACCGAAAGCAAACCTGCTTGCCATTGCTATTCAACCCTTTATCACCATCCCATCATTAAAAGTGGACCGCGTGTCGTTTTCGCTGTAAACCGTTGCATAGTCCACGCACGTGTGCCCGAACCGCTCGTCAAACTCAGCGAGAAACGCGCCATGTTATGTGAGTTCCGCAATAAAACTGTCCGCCGTCTCCCCGTGAGCATTGGTCGCGCAAGAGAGGGGTGATTAAATCTCATTCTTTCAATCTTTGGGCAGTATCCTTAAAACAAAATAGACACTCCTATCGCCACTTTCCGTTATCGTTTTGCGCTTACAAGCGTATTATGCACCCGATCCACACCTATTTTGTTCCGCCCGTTCCACATCGTCCCTTTTTAGGCATTAATATCTTTCAGTAAAAAGCACCGTGATGAATCAAAACACCACTTTCTTGTCGGCAAAAAGTAGTTAATTTCTTTACTTTGCCCCGTAAAAATGCTAACATAATGCAATAATAAAAATGCACAAAGAATTATAATTTGGTGAGAAGGTAAAGAAAGCAAGGATTACTCAATCGCTAAGTCAGCAAGCAATGGCGAAAAGGTTGCTGCATTTCGCATTCTACCCTTAATAGATGGAAAAACAGTAAGTTATGCCGCAATTATGCTACACAAAAAGCATTCCATGAATTCTGTGTAAAGAGCGGAATCGAGTTCAAGGATAGCAACATTAATCGAAGCACAAAAGCACTCGACACTCTTTAGTATGCTTTAAAAATGTTGAAAATCTTAAGATCTTAGACATTCACTAAATAAGTGAAAAGAAAAAGCGTTAGTTTAATATAAACTGCTGAATCATTTAGGTCAGTTTCTATTGACGTATATTAAAAAGAATAGATGGAAAAAGCCAAAACGTGATAGTATCCTAGAAACGAACCGCAGAAAAATAAAAGCTGAGTGCGAAAAATTAAAATGACTTCGTACTGGGCTTTAAAATAGAAGGAGAGCAAGCATGAGCAAATTGGAACTGACATGGGTGGGCAAAGATAAACAAATAAACCCAGAGCCAAGGATATTAATAAAGAAAGAGGATTTGTGCTACGGGCAAAAAGGCACGGGAAACATTTTAATACATGGCGACAATCTGCTTGCATTAAAAAGTCTAGAGCAAGACTTCGCTGGGAAGATAAAGTGCATATACATAGATCCGCCATTTAATACTGGAAGCGCACAAAACATTCACTATGATGATAATTTAGAGCATAGTATTTGGCTCAATTTAATGAAACCAAGATTAGAAATCTTAAGAAATTTACTATCGAATGACGGTAGCATTTATGTTCATATTGACAATGCGGAACAAGCTTACTTAAAAGTATTGATGGATGAGATTTTTATGAGAAGAAACTTTGTGCAAATGATTTCAATAAAAAGAGCTTCACCAGCAGGTTTCAAAGTTGTAAACCCTGGTCCTTTAACCGTGACGGATTATATATTGTTGTATGCGAAGAATAAAGAGCATCTTTTTTATAATCCACAAAGGATTCCAGTTGCATATGACTCTAATTATGATTCATATATTAGCAATTTTTCTGAGTCCCCTGAAAACTGGAAAATTGCAAAGTTAGTTGATTTAATTTATAAGGAATGGGGTGTAAGCAATTGGACTGAAGCTAAGAAAAAATTTGGTGATAGTTGGAAAGCATTAAGAGACTGTGCTTTAGCTGAAAAAGCGATAGAGATGAGGGAGTGCGTTGTTTCAGTGCGAGATCCTCATAAACCCTCTGAATTAATAAGAAAGACAATGCAACAGTCAAAGATAGATAGAGAGAAAGTGTTTTTAATAAAGAGGGCAGAACGAGAACCGATTTATATTTTTAATGGTGGTTCGTTATCGTTTTATAAAAACAAATTAAGGGAAATAGACGGCACTTTAACACCAACGGAATTGCTAACTGATTTTTGGAGCGACATGAATTTTGCAGGTATAGCAAACGAAGGTGCGGTTCAGTTTAAGAATAGCAAAAAGCCCGAAATGCTTGTTAGACGTATCATTGAGTTAGCTTCAAACCCTGGCGATATAGTTCTTGACTCCTTTCTAGGAAGTGGAACAACAGCCGCCGTGGCTCACAAAATGGGCAGACGCTGGATAGGCATAGAATTAGGTGAACACGCTTACACGCATTGCAAGGTGCGACTAGACAAAGTAATAGATGGTGAGCAAGGTGGAATCAGTAAGAGCATCGGGTGGCAAGGTGGAGGTGGTTATGAATTTTATGAACTAGCTCCATCACTTATCAATGTGGACAAGATAGGCATGCCTATAATTAGCAAAGAATATAATGCCGAAATGCTTGCGGTAGCTATGGCAAAACACGAGAACTATAGTTATTGCCCTGACGAGAATATATCGTGGAAACAAGGTTACATCGGAGAAAGCAAGGACACAGCCAAAAACTTCATTTTTACCACTACAGGCACAATAACGGCGGAGTATTTGGACGGCATTTCAATTGAACTAGGTGAAGATGAATTCCTTTTAATTTGTGCATCCTGCTTTACACCCAATTGTAAAAACCGCCACAAAAATATTACACTTCAAAAGATACCGCAAATCCTTTTAGGTAGATGTGAATACGGAAAAACTGACTACAACCTTAATGTGGCAGAACAAATAACGGATTTCGATGACGAAGGAGAATACAAATGAAAAATCTAAACAAGATGAGTGTAGATGCGATATTCGCTAGAATGAATCTCCGACTCCCGCAATATGAGAGCATAAAAATACTAGACGATATCTGCACAAATCTCGACATTGCGCGAGAAGATCTCAAATCGCTGGAGAAAGAGATAAATGCAAAGTACCCGCTCTTCAAGGAGTTTGAGAGAGAATTCCCATCGCTTACATTTGCGATAGCGACTGGTGTCGGCAAGACGCGACTGATGGGTGCAAGCATACTTTATTTATACCTCAACTACGGCATAAAAAACTTTTTTGTTGTTGCGCCCAACCTCACGATTTATGAAAAATTGAAGAAAGATTTTGGCGACCCTGGTTATACGAAATATGTTTTCAAAGGCATTCAGCAGTTTGCACAAAACTGGCCGAGGCTAATAACAGGCGAAAACTATTATACGACAAAGCAAGGCAGTCTTTACGACAAGAACATAACCATCAATATTTTCAATATCGCTAAATTCAATCGTGGTGATGAACTTTCAAAGATAAAGAAAGTCAACGAGAACATCGGAGAAGAATACAAAGGTTACTTTGGATACCTTTCAAAACTTCCCGATTTAATCATGATGATGGACGAGAGCCACCACTATCGCGCGGATGCAGGATTCAAAGCACTTAACGAACTTAGTCCGCTTTTGGGGTTAGAATTTACCGCGACACCACAAGTGGAAGGCACTAAAGGCGCAGTAAAATTCCGCAATGTAGTATATGAGTACAGTTTAGCAAGAGCAATTGGCAATTTTGTTAAAACACCTTGGGTGGCAACAAAGAAAAACTTTAACGCAAAGTCAGCAGATGATGATGCGATAGATAAAATAAAGTTGATAGATGGATTAACAATCCACCGCAATACACAAGCTGAATTATTGGCATATGCCGAAAACGAAGGTGTTAGACCAGTAAAACCATTCGTGCTGGTGGTCTGCAAGGACACGAAACACGCAACCTACATAATTGACTATATAAAATCTGCTGATTTCTTTGATGGTTACTACAATGATAAGGTCATCGAGATACATTCAGCACAAAAGGGAGCGGAGATGGATGTCAATATCGAGCAACTCCTGAAACTGGAATACGCGACCAACAAGATAGAAATCGTGGTACATGTCAACATGCTGAAAGAAGGCTGGGATGTTACCAATCTTTACACCATAATTCCGCTTAGAGTGGCGGCAAGCCTGACGTTAAGGGAACAGACAATAGGACGCGGCTTGCGCTTGCCATATGGTAGAATAACTGGGAATGAAACCGTGGACCGCTTAACGATAGTCGCGCACGATCTTTTTAACGACATTGTAAAAGAAGCAAACAACGAAAACTCCATCATTAGAAAACAGCATATCATTGAGATAGAAGACTTAGCTGAAACAGAACTGGAAACGATAAAACCCGTAACGGTCTTTGATGAAACAATAAAACACCTTTCACAAAAACAGCATTTTGCAAGAAGTGAAAAAACAAAGGAAGCGCTAGAAGAAGAAAAAAGAAGCTACGAGTTAGTCGGTAAAGCAATAGATGCCGTAATCAGCAAACCCGTTAATCTTGCTATCTCCGATATTGGCGGAGACAGTAAAAAGACCATTGCATTTATACCGACTACCAACGATTTAACAAAACCCGAAGTCCGTGAACTAATAATTAAAGAGGCAATGAAAATAGCTGAGCAAGAAGCTCAAAACCAACAGCAAGTATTTAAATCTCTTGATTTTTCAGAGGACGGAAAAAGAGCGGAGATCGAAAAGAAAATAGAAGAGGCATACAGCCCAGCAATTGAAGTTAAGAAGCAGTTCACAATAGACATCCCCGCAATTAGTATTGTTGCAACACGAACAGGAAGCGTAGAGATAAAAGACTTTGATATAGACCCTAGTGGTATGTATTGGTTCGCAAGTCCAGCAGACGAAATAGTGCTTGAGAATCTCAAAAGTGGCGAAAATAAGCAAATCCAATCCTTAGACGAATATACTCTCCCCGAAGGACATACACAACTAACATATATCATTAATGCGATACTTAATGTCAACGACCTTGTCGATTACGCGCAGAACGAAGGCTTGCTCATTAAATTGGCAACGCAGTTTTTAGAGTGGGCAAACAAAAAATACGCGACAAACAAGATAAACGGAGTGCTGGTCGCAAATATCAAGGACATTGCAAAGGAACTTTCGAACGAGATAAACTTACATTTAAAAGTGATTCCCTCGAAACATGAAGTGGTACTGGTGAATACGGCAAACGTTATACAAACTGAAACTTATACAAAGAAGAAAGGAGAAGAAATTAAGCAGTACACAGACTATGTGCCAACTTGCGCTCTAAAAAAGACAGTCTTTGATTTCTTCGCGAAGTGTTGCACAAACCTTTGCAAATTCTCATCCGACCCCGAACGCATCTTCAGCATAATTTTAGAAAAAGACCCAACCGTGCAAAAATGGTTACGCCCAACCATTAGTCAGTTGTCTATTACTTATGGCAACGGCGAAAGATACCAGCCTGACTTTATAGTGGAAACTGACACAGCAATTTATATAATTGAAATAAAAGCGGAAAAAGATATGGACGATAAAATCGTTGTTTTAAAGACCGATGCCGCTAAAGCATATTGCACACATGCCAATGCTTTCAATCAAAAGCTAAACACCAACGCAAAGTGGTGGCAATACGCACTAATATCCGATTACAAAGTCGCTCGCAACATGACGCTGGCTGGTCTGATAAGAGGTTGATGGACGAAAGTGGAAGGGAAATATATTAGTTTGTTTTTTTAATGTAATTCTGCTACAATGTAGCAGGCTTTGACACAGCAAAGTGTGTTGAGCATGACATTTAGCAAAAAATGCAGGAAGATGACATTTATTACTTACACAAATACAACCCGTGCTGGAGTTGTGGTTGCTTATTCTATGGTAAACCAGTTGGAAACTGGGCGCAACGAGTCCCAGTTCTTAGTAAAGCTCAATTCCAGCGACTTCTGCAAGAAACACAACATTAAATTTGACTACAAGGAGTAGCGAGATTGAAAACCTTGATAAATACCACAGGCGATGGATTACTAATTCAAGCAGGAACTCGAGGAAAACAATCCGTGCCCTTTGTGGTTTGAACGCAATGCACCGTAGACACATGCAAAGACAATACTGCTGGGCAAGCACTGCATGCTGTTTTTTTCTTGGACACAGCACAAAGTGACATTACATTAGAGCAATCGGATGCTACAAAATGTGTCACTACACGGAAATATAAACGCTCAACAAGCGCCTAAAAATGGAGAAGAAAAATGGATAAACTGAAAATGCAATCAAATAATTTGGTAAATGCAAATGTGGATAAAATAGCGATGTTGTTCCCCAATTGCGTAACTGAAGGAAGAGTCGACTTTGACTTACTCCGACAAGAACTCTCCAACATGCTGGTGGAAGGGAAGGATGAACGCTATCGCATTGAATGGGTAGGGAAGCGTCAAGCAATACTTACAGCAAACAGCCCTATTAACAAAACCCTTCGCCCAGCAAGAGCCGAGAGCGTAAACTTCGATACAACAGAAAACATCTACATTGAAGGGGACAACTTGGATGTGCTGAAACTTCTTCGGGAAACCTATCTTGGTAAAATTAAGATAATTTATATTGACCCTCCATACAACACAGGAACAGACCTAATCTATAATGACTACTTCGCTGAAGATGCAAATGAGTATCTTCTGCGAAGTAATCAAAAAGATGACTTTGGGAACCGACTAGAAACAAATAAAGATACCAGTGGGCGCTACCATTCGGACTGGCTTTCAATGATGTACATGCGGTTAAAACTCGCAAGAGACTTGCTGACAGAAGATGGCGCAATTTTTATCAGCATAGACGACCATGAAATTGACAACCTAAAAAGACTTTGCAACGAAATATTCGGCGAGTCGAACTACCTCGGTCTCATAGTTAGATCTACTGGAACAACCACAGGACAAGATGCCAATGTGCTAGGAAGTTCGCTCGACTATTGCTTATGCTACATGAAGTCAGGCAAATTTGAGCTTGGCAGAATGGATTTATCGGACGATGATAGGAAGAGATTTAACCAACAAGATGCAAAAGGCTATTATAGTACCTTACAACTAAGAAAAACCGGGAACGCGGATAGAAGGGAAGATAGACCGAACATGTACTTCGAAATCACAGCACCAAATGGAGAAAAGGTCGTGCCTATAGGGCCCTCAGGATATCAGAGCCGATGGCGAGTAGGAAAGGCTTCCTTTGAAGAACTTCTGAAGAATGACATGATAGTATGGAAAGAAATGGATAGGGAATATGCATCAGGGAAAGCATGGATTCCTTATGTTAAATACTACCTAGAAGGAAGAACAAAAAGCCCATCTAACCTTTGGACTGACATAGATGGAAACAAAAAAGGTTCAATAGAGTTAAAAGACCTGCTTGGAGAAAAAAACATTTTTTCAAACCCTAAGCCAACGCAATTTATAAAACTTATTGTAAATCTAGTAGCTGATAACAAGAACTGTATAGTGCTAGACTTTTTCAGTGGCTCAGCATCGACAGCAGATGCAATAATGCAGATGAATGCAGAAGATGGTGGAACACGCAAATTCATAATGGTCCAGTTAGATGAAAAAACTGGCAATAAGAGCGAAGCATATAGGGCAGGATACAAAACAATTCCATGCATTGGCAAAGAGCGAATTCGTAGAGCTGGGAAGAAATTAGCAAGCGAAAATCGCAGCATCGCACCAAAATTAGATATCGGGTTTAGAGTGCTGAAGTTGGATTACAGTAACATGCGTGATGTTTTCTACAATCCAAAAGAACTCGACCAAAGTATGCTACTGGACCTAGAGAACTCAATCAAAGAAGACCGCACGGCAGAAGATATACTCTTTCAAGTAATGCTGGATAGAGGCATTAGTCTTTCATCCAAAATTGAGAAACGAACAATCGCTAACGGAGTGCAACCATATTATATAGTGGGCACTGACTTCGGGATCATCGATTTAATCTGCGTGCTAGATGGCACAGTCAACACCGAGGCAGTCAAAGAGATAGCAAAACTCAGTTCTGAATGCGTGGTGTTCCTTGACAGTGGAATAGCAAGCGATGCAACACGAACTAACATTCAACAAATCTTCGATACCCACAGCCCAAAAACAAAGGTCGTTGTACTTTAATGAGCAAGAAACAAGAAACAAGCAAATAGAAGTTGAATGACAAAAATGGTTTGCTCAAACGCTTGGGTTACATTTCAGAAAAGAAATACGATCCTTTTAACCGATGCATGCTTAGTCACCATTGCTTGAAATCGCCTGCAAAGACATTAAAATGGCATAGTGGGTACATCGAGTGTCAGCAATTGATACATCCATTATACAAAACAGACTATAGTGTGAGTAGTTAATTTAGATTTAAAATCCATCCATATCAAACCGATACAGTCTGGGAGTAGTCCAAATCTTAAAGGCCGTTATATTCTGCCACCGACTAGTACACTCGTGACTTGGTGAACGGAAATGGCAGACTCCATGACACCTTCATCACAGCGATGAATGTCCTCCAGTCGGCCTGCGCGACATCGGTCTTTCCAACGCAACGCTTGCGCTCGATGAGGCTAACCATGCAAATTCTCTTAATACCACTTTAAAAACTCTTTTGAATAAGCGTTGTTATTCGCCCTTTTAAAATGCCTAATGTCGCACCTGTCGTAGTCTTCTTTCAATTTCCAAATTGTAGAATGTTAACTTACAAATCGCTAGCAACCATACTACTGGACTTAAGCCCAAAGTGAGTAGGTTAAGTGCAAGTTCTGTAATGCCTTCACTATGGTTTCTCTCCTCATAAATAAGGCACACCAAAGTTTTACAGCTTTACTTTTGAGTGTGTATACTTTAGAGGTTTCATAATCAATCGCATGCTCATTCTATTACAACTTTAGTAGTATTCTTGTACATGTCTAATATACTATTTCAAGTGATTAATATTTAAAATCATGCTTTGCGAGTATTTATTGGTCAATATAACGCTTAAATTTCACAATTTTCGCGCATAATAGAATTAAATGTTGCATAAAAGCAAGTTGCGTGGTATACTTGTAGTAATCTGAATGCAATCGCATATTTAATGCGGTAGTTGTGCAACACATATTGTTTTAAATGACTTGATTTTTATATTATATCTGATTAGTTTTGGATATTACATTTCGACTTATGTGATTTAGCAGAATGGAGAGATAATGAAATACACTATAAATAAGACTAATTATAGCAACTTTAATGTAATAGAAGTAAATCGGTTACCTGGCAGAAGTTATTTCATACCGTTTTCATCTGAGTTCCTAGCGGCATCAACGCCACCAGAGGAAAAACGTTATAGAAGCGACATTGTTCTGCCTCTCAACGGTGATTGGCAATTCAAATATTTCGCAAAGATTAAGGACTTACCGTCAATACTCGACACAGACAATATTGCTTTCGATAAGATCAGTGTTCCGTCATGTTGGGCAGAATATGGATACGAACCACCATTTTATACTAATATCAAATATCCTTTCCCAGTTAAACCACCCAAAGTCCCAAAGCACGAAGTTGCTGGTATATATACATCTGATATTAATGGATTTTCATATGCAACTGGTAATACGCAGCATAATAGTGTTGGTGTATATAGACGTTTTATAACTATCGAAAATCTCAATAAGCACAGGATACTTTCTTTTTTAGGTGTTGCCTCTTGTCTCGATTTATACATTAACGGTCAATATGTGGGTTATGCCGAAGGATCACATAATACATCTGAATTTGATATATCAAACTTTCTTGTTGAAGGTGCTAATGAGATTCTATGCGTTGTTTTCAAGTGGTGTAATGGATCGTATTTAGAAGATCAAGATATGTTTAGACATACTGGCATCTTCCGCGATGTGTTGCTCTTTGAAGAAAATCAAACATACATCCACGATTTTGATTGTTTAACACTGAAAAAAGATGTCGGTTACGATCTTCAGGTATCTGTAGATATCAAAAATTATAATGGTTATCGCGTGAAAGCGACTCTTTTCTCTGATGGTCAGTTCATAGCAGAACGCGAGGTCTTTTCAACAATAGAAACATATTTGACATTTGAGTCGTTAAATGTAATTGAATGGAACGCGGAGCAACCCACATTATATTCGCTTATTATATCATTAATAAAAGACGGCGAAGTGATTGAGTCCATAAAAAAAGATATAGGTTTTAGAACTATAGAAATCAAAAATGGTGTTTTCCTCCTTAATGATACTATGATAAAACTTAGAGGTGTCAACCATCACGACACCTCCCCTAACACAGGGTTCTATTTAACACCTGCTGAAATTCAACGAGATATTCTCTTAATGAAAAGCTTTAATGTAAATGCTGTCCGCACATCACATTATCCGCCAGATCCATTATTTATAGAATTATGCGATAGACACGGATTATATGTAATTGATGAAGCTGATATAGAATGCCACGGTGCGCCACATTTGAAAATTAGTGGTTCTACTAAGTGGTTTGCTCGGTTCTGGGACAGAGTGTCAAGACTGTTTTACCGTGATCGAAATTCTTGTTCCGTTACGATGTGGTCATTGGGTAATGAATCTGGTGGTAGCAAATGTCAAAACTATTGTTATGGCGAACTAAAAAAATTAACCCCTATTCCTATTCACTACGAAGGAGTATGTCAAAAACCCGAGTTCGGATATGATGTAGTCTCTGAAATGTATTCAAGTGTTGACAGAGTTAAAGGTTTAATGACAGGAACTCAGCCGTTAACTAGTAGACAACGCGCTATTTTAGCCGAGCGCCCTTATTTGCTGTGCGAGTACGCACATTCAATGGGTGTAGGTCCTGGTGGACTAGAAGATTACTGGCAAGTTATTTATGCCCACAAAAAAGCCCTAGGTGCCTTTATTTGGGAGTTTGCAGATCATGCAGTGTACCATAAAGACGGCAAATATAAATACACATATGGCGGCGACCACGGCGAATACACGCATGATGCTAATTTCTGTGCAGACGGGTTATTTTACCCCGATAGAACACCCCATACTGGTGCTTACGCAATGAAAAATGTTTATCGTCCATTGCGCGCACAGGTATTAGATCGCAGAGGTCTGATAGAAATCACAAACTATAATACTTTTAGGTCATCTGGGTATATAAAAATCAAGGGTCTCATAACTGTAAATACAGTAAAAACTGGGGAGTTCGAAACGAGTTTAGACATTCCCGCAGGTGGAAAAGAAAAATTTAATTTGCTGTTAGATGATCCATATGGTGATTGCTTGATAGATCTAGATTATTATGATGGCGATAATAGAATCGCGTTTGAGCAGTTGCGTTTGTCAGATGCACCGTTTAACTTGAAAGTGAAAGAAAATCCTAATGTTGGACTCACAATGATAGAGGAACACGGATTGCTTGAAATAAAATTCGCTAATGGTCATCTTAAAATTAACACCGAACTAGGTATCCTGACCGAATATTGTGTCGCTAATACACATTTCTTCCCTGTTATGCCTGACCGTTTTCAGACAAAAGGAGCACTTTACACAAATATTTTCCGCGCCCCTACTGATAACGATATAGAGTTTGCAAAAGCGTGGCGCGCAGCTGGATATGACCGGGTGAGAATTGTTCCAACAGGATTCGATTATGACATTATTGATGGTGAGGGTATTGTAAATCTTTATTCCAAACTTTATGGTGCTTACGATGATCCAATATTTGATGTAACCGATACTATAACAGTATCGACAAACAGCATACTTAAAGTAAAAAGCAAATTAACAAAAACTATATTGCCCAAAAAACCAGCTAAACATGTGCGTCTACCTTATTTGCCACGAGTTGGTAAGACAGTCGTATTGAAAAGCGATTATAGTGATGTAATTTATTATGGTGTCGGCGAACTTGAGAATTATGCTGACTTCAAGGAACAAGCGCGTCTAGGTTTATATAGAGCATCTGTAGATGATTTTCTTCAACCATATTTAAGACCTCAAGAGAGTGGAAATCGCACTGGAACCAAATTTGCTGTATTCAGAGACAAATCTGGAGATGGGTTAATGATATTGTCTACAAATCAACCATTCAATTTTAATGCTAAGCGCATTGACGATGAGACACTTGCTACATGCAAGCACGTTGAAGATATACAGCCCAAAAATCATATATTTGTTTCTGTAGATGGTTATATGAGTGGTATAGGCACAAATAGTTGTGGTCCTGCGCCAGACATAAAATATCTACTAAATCCTGACAGTGACTACGTCACAGAGTTTAAGATAATCCCGTTTACGGCGATCTCAGACGATAAAATCATTTATTAAAAATACTCAAAATGCGAATATATTACTTGGAACGCGAAGACCTTATAACCGACTTCACTGATGTGACGACCATCGCAAATAAGGCACTAGCAACGAACATCCAAATTAAATCTTCAAAATATGATTACTATGTTCTTCAATTAGCTGTAGTTGAATCATATAACATTGACAACGTAGAAATTTCAATGAGTGCTCTTCGTTCTGGCGATAAGACTATCTCTGGAGCAGTTACTTGTTTTAATAAGACTGGCATATCTTATGATGGTGAGAAATTTAAAAGAAGGCAACCCTGCTACGAAGAATTTATTCAGCCACTCTTTTTCGGATTCGATTTGACCAACGCAAGCGCTGGTGATTGGACTTGCGAATTGTACATTGAAAGACAACGCATCGTGGTTCACATAACCGTATCCGATGAACCGCTTTTTGATAGTGGCGCAGAGCGATACTACAGCTTAAGTCGGCTAAAATGGCTTAATTCTAATCTCTATCGCGATGGTGTTGCCAATGGATATATTCCAATTATTACCGATGGTGCATATTTGAATTTCTATGGCAAGAAAGTTCTGCTTGCTAGCGATGGATTGCCTCGTAATGTATTTTCATCGTTTGATAAAACTGTCACACTCTGTAACAACGAGACCAAATTGTTTTATAAAGACATTGAGTTTATAATAGATGATATTACCTTAGGTCCTAAGTTTAAAATTAACACAGCTAAGATGATTTCTGGTGATAAGCGAAATATACAAATTAGAGCTTCTCGAGAAAATCAAAAACTTGATGTTAATATTACAGGTAATGTGCGATATGAGGGTTCACTATTATACGTCATTACTATTAAAGCTAAAGAAGATTCTTTCCTAAACGACATTGCACTCGTTGCAAGTTTTGCTGAATGCAAATATGCGGTAGGTCTAGGCAATAGTGGAGGCTTGTTTGCTGAAACTAATTTCAAATGGGATGCAAATAACAGACAAGACTCTGTATTTATTGGCGATGTACACTGTGGCGCATGCTTTAAATTTAAAGCAGAGAATTATTGCATGCCTTTGCCCGATGAGCATTATTCAAAAAAGCCTATTATTGTCCCCGTTAACACGTGGCATAATCATGGACTCGGTGGAATCACTCTTAAGAAAACTGCTTCGGGTGCAGTAATGAAAGCTTACACTGGTCGCATTGTTTTACTAAAGGGCAAAGAATTAAAATTTAAATTTGAAATGCACTTAACACCATTTAAACCTCTTAATATAGGTGGCGCTTTTGCAAAAAACAGTTCTGATGTAACTAATACTAAACTGCCATTGAATCGTTTGTTCAAATATATGAAATATCAGAAAACAAACTGTATGATTTTATCTCATGGCATCAAAGAACTGCCATACACAAATTCGCCTTTAAACACTGTTAATGCGCTCAAGCAAGCGACAATGGCAGCGCACAAGAACGGTATTGATATAGTCCCTAAGTTCTCTGCTGGCATAATATCTAGTTATGATCCTTCAATATATCCTTTTGTCGCACTTTCAGATGAAATAATTTTCAGTCAGGATAATAAATGCCCTTATATTGGTTATCGAGATTTACCCACTAAATCTAAAGAGCCATCGCGAGAGTACTTATATTTATCGCAACCCGCTTCAAGAATTGAAAACTACTATATCGAGATCGTTAAGTATCTTGTCGAAAATTGTCTAATAAATGGCTTAAGCATCGTTTCTACTGCCTTAACCCGATACGCAGCAGAGAGAATATACAAAGCGCTTACTTGCAATTCTAAATGCCCTACAGTACTAGAATTGGATGTGTTTGATTCTTTCACAAAAGAATATGGTTATTCTTCGATGCTAAGCGATGCTATCGAAACATTGCCTTTCTTTACAAGGTTAGCAATAACAAATATAGAAAATGGTAATATTGATCCTGATCATTTGCTTGTCACTTATTCAGGGTTAATGTATGGTATAACTGCTGAAAGCGTCTGCGACAATTGGAATACTACTATAGGGATGCTATTTGGCATACGCCCAAGGCATGGTTTGATAGGCGCTGAACTAACTCTGCAAACAGATGATATTATTAAAATCACATCACGCTTCACTTCGAAAGAAACAAAACTGTTTGGTTATTGGAACGACGAACAACCTGTTATCTCGGATAATAGCAATATATTAGTAAGCACATATTTGAATGGCGAAAATGCGTTAATAGTCGC
>JAITLB010000065.1 GCA_031278175.1 Christensenellaceae bacterium | reverse complement strand
CATAAAAACCCAGAATCTACAAGAAATATTATATTTCACTCTTTTATTTATTTGTTAAGAAGTTACGAGGGGAAGTAGAAAATGGGAGTCTACAGTTTTTAACGTCCCAAAAAAATAACAAAAAAGGAGGCCCATATGCCGCTTACACTACGTAATATGAGAAGAATAAATTAGGACAACTTGTAGACCCCCAAGATATTATATCATAAAAACCCAGAATCTACAAGAAATATTATATTTCTCGCTTATATTTATTTGTTAAGAAGTTACGATGGGAAGTAGAAAATGGGAGTCTACAGTTTTTATGTCCCGAAAAAATAACAAAAACAGAGGCTCATATTACGCTTGCACTACGTTATATGAGAAGAATAAATTAGGACAAGTTGTAGCCCCCAATGCAGGTATTATATCATAAAAACCCAGAATCTGCAAGAAATATTATTTTCTCTTTTTATTTGTTTGTTATGAAGTTATGAGCTAGCAAGTAAAAATGGGGGTCTACCGTTTTTAATGTCCCGACAAAATCAAAAATTCGTGAGTAATATTCTATAAAGGAGGCTCATATACGCTACCATTACGTTATATGAGAAGAATGAATTAGGACAACTAGTAGACCCCCTATACTAGGTATTATATCATAAAAAACCAGAATCAACAAGAAATATTATTTGCATTTGAAATATCGTGCTCCGTTAAGCAATTATTATGAGGCGACATCTATTAGAAGGCATCTAGAGTGGTTTGATTACTTGCAAAATTAGAAATTTGTGAGTGATATTTTTTAAAGGAGGTTCATGCTACTCATTAAAACTAAATTATATAAGAATATGATATCGAATATTAAACTCATAGTATTTAATATTATGGCATAAAAAAGAGAATAATATAGGACCTATTAAATTCCTTTCGAATATGTTGCTGAAGTTTAACTACTATAATGAGAGCAATAACTATAAAAAGAGAGTCTATTGGGTTCGAATGCCCTTATAAAAATAAATAAAAAAATATATTCTGGAGAAATAACAACGTCTAAAAACTACGTGTTAACTAAGCAATATTTGTGGGACAACAATAGACTCCCCAGTGCTTGTATTATAACATAAAAACTCAAAAACTGCAAGATTTATTATTTTGAAGCTTATTAAGCATTGACAAATATCATGCCACATGCCTTTTTATTTCCAAAAACTAAAGTTGTCATTTAGCGATCAACCCAAACTTGCAGTATATAGAGTAATATTATATCTCACTAGCACGTGTGAATATAACTACATTCAACAATTTATATAACTAAGTTCTCTATACAGCTCCGCTTAATATTAATCAATGAGTAATTCAAAGTCGATGCGAACATTAAAATAATATCAATTTCCTTTATCTATGCATTAAAATTTTCGTGCTCTCACAATTTACCTATTAGCGCTGGTCTACACGTCATACTATTATGCTAACAGTACAAACTTAATAATCTTAAATTGATATGATACTAGACGAAATAAACCGTGCTTGGATAGAATCATGGTTGCATTAATTAGTAAATTGCTAATTACTAAATATCATTTACATTGAAATAAATAAGCTCTTCTGCCTGTGTTTTCCATAATCCATTATCGCATCATTTAATTCTTTCGATGCTTGGATGGGAAAACAACAAGCACAATAAGCGGCATGTATTAATTAGATACTTACATTTATCGCAAATAGAAAGTCAAATAACCCTGATAACATTAACAAGGCGCCATGGTCATCATAGGTTAGTTTGAATTTATGGATTAAGGTGAGGTGTTGGGGGAGTTCCTAAAACTTCGATTGAAATATCAGTCCAGTAAAAATCGACTCTACTGGGATGCATTAGGTTTATCTCAGTTAGTTTGCTAACTGGAATGGTATATAGTCTTAAAACGGCATCACTCCAGGTGTTATTTTTTTACTTAGAAAACCTCAATATTTGTTTTTGAGTTTTCTTATAATATTGCGTTTTTAGTTATCAAACTAAAAAACTTGTAATTTTATTATCTTGCTATTAGAATAAAACACTGTAATCACTTTTTAATGCAAATATATAAATTTTAAGAGTTAGGGGCACTATAAATTAAGATAATATGAATGGTTACTTAACTATGTAATTAATTAGTATGGTCGATATCATCTATTAGCTAGCTTTGGTAATCATGCATTCACCTCCGCCAAAGTGGTGAGACTATGCTCACCACTTTGGCGGAGTAACTAAAGTTTGTATATCAAACATATAATTTGCGCTAAAATATTTAAGGCGGTTTTATCGCTTTTAATATCTACTTGCAAACTATTGTTTAGTAAGAAGAGACTACCTAACTACTTAAGGCGCTTGCGATATAAATTATTATATCAAAGTGTTCCGTATATCCATATACTTTTAAAATCAGATAAAGATTCCTACTCTTGTCCCTCACCATCATATTCGACCGTAGCGTAATCAAGCTTGTAAGAAATTAAATTCCATTCCGTAGCAAGATCAATTCCTTCACTTGAAGTATTATGTATATATATTTTTATATGTTCATTACATCCCCAAAATGCTTTGGTTTCAATTACCTGAATAGATCCTGGTATATGTATGTACTCAAATTTGCAGTTTTCAAATGCATAAGAACTAATATATTCTAAACCGTCGCCTAGATCGATATTTACTAAGTTTTTACAGTCTTTAAACGCATAACTGGAAATCGTAGTGACGCTATCTGGCAGTATAATCTCAGAAATTTCGGATTTATTAGAGAAAGCATATTCACCTATTGTTACTACACCATCATGTACTGTTACTTCTAAATCACTTCCTAAGTATATCAATAATACATTGTCTTCAATGAGCATCTCATCTTCAACGAGCGCTTGAGAATAAATATAATCACTTAGTTCTGACCAGACGTCTGATTCTTTGTAATCATCAACTAAATCATCTGGTACTAAAATGAAGTATTTTGAATCACTGTCGAACACATTAGCCGATATATTAATTGGTGATCCATGAAATATGACAGCTAAAGGATACGATGAGTACATATAAAAAGCATAATCTCCAATCGTCTCGACACTAGCTGGTATATCCAATACGCTCAAATTCATGCATTGGACAAAAGCTGCAGATTTAATCTCTTTTAGTGTGCTAGGCAACTGAATGCTTTTCAAATAAATGGATATCATAAATGAGCCATAACCTATTTTTGTAATACCCTCAGGCAGTATTACATTTTCAACATTTAAGTTAAATGCAAAAGCAAACATGCCTATTTCGGTAATCACCGCTGGAACAACTACTGTGGACTGGTCACCAATATATTTAAGCAAAATTGTGTCGCCCGTCACTAAAAAATCCTCTTCAACGTAGTTTACTTGATTTTTCGCAAATATGAAGTTTGCCAAATCACTCCAATAATTAGCTTCTTTATATGCACCAAGCAATGCATCGTCAACTATTATTATAGATTGAAATAGTTCGTCAGCATCTTGTGTGTAAACATCTGGAAATGTATCCTCGTCTATTTCAACAACTTGATTTGAATTCAATATTATTACTAGCGAGCTAAGATTAAAATTACTACCTCCTATTGATTTAAGCGTTGACGGCATTGAAATAATTTTTAAAAGCATACAATCATCAAATGCATGATCCCCAATGGTTTCAATTCCTTCAGGTATTATTATGCTCTCTAAGTAATCCCAATCTGTAAATGCATAATCGGGAATTTCTTTAATTTGCCCTGGCAAGATAGTCACGGATTTGACAAACTCCCTCCTT
>JAITLB010000016.1 GCA_031278175.1 Christensenellaceae bacterium | reverse complement strand
TAAGTACTCCGTCAAAAGAGATCGAAGCATATTCATCAGATTCAACGAAATATTCAATCTTATCATAAGTAGCATACATGCCATTGTTTACAACACCAAAAAATTGAACATTATCTCCTGGTATTATATCTGTTGTGATAGATGGAAATATTAAAAGACTTGTGACGGGAACTTTAAGCACAGTTATACAATATGCTGGGCTACTTACACCATCTGCTGTCGCAATCACTTGAATTTCAGTGCCTACGGGAGCATATTGATATATTGTAACAAATCCGTGTTGATCAACTGATGCATGCTCGTTGCCGACTAAAATATTGTAAGTGAGCACTCTATCCGAGGCATATAAAGGATATGGTGTAGCCGATAAATTAAGCCACTCACCTTGTTGGGCTGCGTGACTCTCAAAACCACCATCTGCCACTGTAAGTTCCACATTGGAAACAGGCACTTTAATATTTAGTGTGATTTGTTCGCAGACATAACCGTCTATTGTCGCAAGAATTGATACTACAGCATTGGGAATATCTACACCAGTTTTGACTTTCAGAAGTCCATTCTCTATAGTATCTACATACTCCGATCCCTCTATGATCTGGTATTTGGGAACTTGATTTGTTGCTGTTTCGTTGGTGTCAACACTTAACATGACGCTACTACCCGACTCTCTTGTAGATACTAATTCGTATTTGTCGGAAAATAAAATTGCCCACTTTACAGGAACATAAATCGTGAAATATATTATGTTGCTTTCTATATCATCTGCGAACGCTTGCACACTAAATGTATAGTTTCTAACTGTGACTACTTCGTCTATATCAATATAGACTGTTGGAATGGATTCGCCAACCACATTTATCTCTGCAAAATTCAGATTGGGATGAGAAATCGCTGTTATTATATAATTCACAGTCTCGAACGAAATATGTTCAAAGCTTTCAGTTATTCTTAGGTGATCATTTTCTTTGACTACTGTATCAGTTACAGAAATCAATATATCTGAAATTCTGACTGTTATCGTTTTAACACGAGAAATACTTTCATCACTAGATGTTGCATATACCTGAATTTCCGTATTGTGCAACGCATCGATTGCTACTGTTATTTGCCCTGTCTCTGCGTTGAGAATGATGCCGTATTGCTCTTCAACCAAATAATACTCCACGGCAGGGTTAGTCGCATATTGAGGTGTAATGGTAGCAGTTAGCCAAATGACACTGTCGGGTTGTATTACCGTTTCGCATTCAATAATTTCAACTGAATCAACTTCTATATACACAAAAATGCTAACTGGATCGCTTAAAATCTCATCGATAGAAGCTATAAAAATTATTTGTGCATTGGGAATAGTTATATCACTATTAATTTGATAAAGCCCATCTCCCAAATCATCAACAAATTGTGATCCTGTTGCTATTAAATAAGTAGAGTTGCGACTTGTTGCAAATTCATTAACAACAGTAGATAATTCGATAGTCTCCCCCCGCGTAACAGTCGTTTTGTTTGATATTATTTCAATGCTTTGCGCAGGATTATAGATTGAAATTTGATAAATATTGCTAACTACACCATCCGCTATACCAACAACTTTAACTGTAGCAAATCGCGCATTTACAACTTCGTTAATGCTTAACAACCCATCGACTGTAATGCTAGCATACTCACCACCATCTACTACACTGTATTCAACATCACTAAATGTAGCATTTTTTGAGACTTCATGTTCAAGTTGCAGAGTTTCACTAGGTCTTAGAGTAGTTGTGCCATTTGCTGAAATATATACATACTCAACATCTACCTTTAACACCAATATCGCATACTGCTCACTAACTATATTATCCGCTACTGCTATAGCTGCAATTGATATTATTGAACCTACTGTGGCATTCTGGTTTATTTTAAGGAATCCGTCATGAGAGATAGTCGCAAAGGTTGTGCCTTCAATTATTTCAAAAACAGTTGCCACATAAGTCGTATGTTCTGGCAAGACAGTAGCACATAGTTGCAGTGATTCGCCTTGTCTCAATTCGTGTATTGTAGATATTATGCTCACGCTTTCAGCTGGAATCCTTTGTACTATTATCTCCTCAGCATAACTACTTACACCACCACAAGTAGCAATTGCTTTGATTGTTGTATACTCGGCGACAGAGTAAGCTATTGATATTTCTCCTGTTATTGAATTAATGCTTACTCCATCAATATACTCCTCAAGTGAATATTTAATGCCATCATTTGTAGCAAAACTCGGAGCATATGTAGCGCCCACTAGCACACTCTCTCCCTGCCTCGGTTTTGGATTGTCTACGTATATGTTTACGCTTTCTACTGGAACTATAATAACTATCTCGACATGTTGACTAACTACACCTTGCGCAGATGCATTAAGAACTACTTTGGCATCGGGAATGGTTATATCGCCTATAACAGTATATGTATTCTTATCTACACTTTGAATATATTGACCGCCTTCGAGAATATTTATATCAACACGCTTGTCTGTAGCGTTACTGTTAACATTTTCAAAAAGTGTAAAACTACAACCTTTTACAACTTCATATTTGTCGGATAATAGGCTTACCATGGTTATTGGCACATAAATGCTTATTGTTATTGTATTACTATCCACACCATCGGCATTAGCGATTACCTTGACCTCAGCACTACCTATAGGAATGCTCTGATATATCGTAAGCACACCATCGTCTGTAATGCTGGCATATTCGATTCCAGATATAATTCTAAATGTTACGACCTTGTTAGATGCATCTTCGTTGATTTCATGCGCAAATGAAATTTGATCTCCTGGTAATAGTGTTGTTTGATCAGTTGAAATAACCAAATGTGATACACTAACAGCGACAACCGTAATAACTATCTCTTCGCTCTCGACACTATCGGCAATTGCAACAACAGAAATAGCAAGACCTATCGGCGCATCTCGGTGAATGCTAATAATGTTTGTCTCAGAGTCTATTTCGCAATAGTCAGTGCTAGATGTACTAAAAGTAATATCACCATATGAGGCATGCAATGGATAACTGGTGGCAGTAAGCTGATATGTTTTGCCTTGTCCTACATCAATCGCCTTTGATCCATTAATTTCAACGTAATCTACTGGAATTTTCAAGATTTCTATGAATAGCTCTTCACTGCGTATTCCATCGACTATAGCAGCAATGCCTACAAATTCACCAATAGGTGCATCATAATCTATCGACAGAACCCCAAACGCGTTAAGTGTAGCATACTCAGGGTTACTCACTATCTCGTATGTTACGTTTGAGTTTGTAGCATATGTCGGGTTAATAGTAGTTATGAGATTGGAATACTCACCTTTTTGAAGCTCAGATTTGCCACTTTCTAAACCGACAGAAACACTTTCTACAGAAACAAATACTGTAAAAGTTAAGATGTTACTGCAGATGCCATCTATAACAGCTTGTACCCTGACAATTCTGTTAGGATCGCCAACACCGTTTCGTATTTGTACACCGCCATCCTCATTTATATACGCAATGTCACCGCCTTCGATAAAGTTATATTCCACACTCTTATTGCTTGCGCTAGATGGCAAAATATGCGTTGATATCAGTGCGCTTTGCCCTTCATTTATTATAGTTGTGCCGCTTATATTGATTGTTACAGATTCTACTGGACGCTTGATAATAGTAATAGATATTTCATCGCTTATAACACCATCACAACTTGCAACAACCTTAACATTTGCACCGATTGTCGCGCTTCCGAATATGTCAAGCACCCCTAAAGGAGTTATGTTTGCATGTTCATATCCTTCTATGATGACATACTCAATACCTAGATGTGTTGCGTTAGTAGGTAATACCGATGCATAAAGTTGCAAGCGGTCACCTTGCATTACTTCGCTCTCGTTTTGATATGTACTGACAACAATCTGTTCGATAGGCACTTTATCTACTATAAAGCAGTATTCATCACTGTTAATACCAGATATGTTAGCAATAACTTTAATATTCGATCCTATCAAAGCGTTAGATCCTATTCGTAATTCGCCAGTAGTAGATATTGTGGCATTTGTAGCACCTGATGTAATTTTGAATTGTGGATCATTCACTGTAGCATTTAAAGGACTTGCTACGGCAGTAAGTTTTATTGCTGACCCAATTTGAATGTTTGTAGCACGGTTTCTTGGTAATTCCTGATTATCTACAGTGCTTAAGATATTAACGTGTTCTACGGGGATTGCGCCGACGGTAATTGTTCGCACATTACTCGATACTCCATCTGCCATCGCAACTAGTCTAATTTGCGCATTTATTGGTGCCGCTTCCTTTGCTAACAGAGTAAATCCATCCGCACTTATTGAAGCATATTGAGATCCTTCTAAAATACTCATAATCGCTTTTTTGTTTGTTGCATTTACAGGTGAAACTGTCGCATAAAGCGAAAGCGTGCCGCCTGGTTGTATATCCGCTCTATTGCCATTTGCTAGTAACACTACATCATGTACGCGGGTTTTTACCACAGCTATCTCAAAAACAGAACTATATACATCATCTACCAAGGCACGCGCTTTTACACCAATACTGTCACCTACTGCAAACGCATTAGTGATCTTCAACACATTATCTTTAATTTCTGCTCTATCTCCAATTGAATCTCCCGCGATCTTTACACCTGCAAGAGTAATGTGGTTTATAAAGAATTCAACCTCTTTATAACTAGCATCAAATGGTCTAATTTCTGTATTAAGTGCTAGAGCAGAGGCAACTTCAATACCTGTGGTGTCTATTACAATCTCAACTGACTCAACTTTTATCGGCAGTTTTTTAATTATAAAATTAAGATAAGTGTTTTCATCTATCGATCCATCAACTAACAAATATGCAGTTACTACCTCATCAAATTCAATTATGCTTGTATCTTTTAAGAAAGCCTTCCCATCGGCAAAATATACGTAATTCGATTCGCTGAAAGAGTATCCGATCCCCATGGTAAGAATATCGTTAAATTCAATATTTATGTTTTTCTTTATATCATAAGCAATTTTATATATATCAGGAATAACGACATAACTGTCTTCGTTTATATTTAATTCTGGAATAGTATTTGTCGCTGTATCCGTATCAACATACTCGAAAAAAGAAATATCTTTTGTTGTAATATTATAAACTGTGTCATTAGTTTTATCTTCCTTCAAAAATGATGCAAGTTCTTTAGGGAGAGAGAAAAATTCAAATTTAATTGGTGGAAACATTTTAATGCTAGCATATGCTGTAAGTGTTACATGCCAACCCGCATCAAAACTGCACATCCAAGGATTGCCAAAATCGTCATTCTCATTGTCCTTACCGTAGTTATAAGAAAAACTGCCTGCAACCTCAACATATGCGCCACCTTCTGCTATTATTCCGATATCAACAACACCCCAAAATGTGAAATAGCCTTCAGCTCTTAGCCCTACTTTGAGTTCACACTGTCCAACTGCAACAACCTTTCCATAATACTCTCTCTTTTCATTATGATAATTCCTCCTTTTATTTACACCATCACTTACTACAGATCCATCCTCAGATATTATGCGCACAGTTTGTTCCAATCCAAGTTCTAATTTAAATTCAAAATCTATAAAGATCGATAATTCAAATGAAAATGTAATAACTGGTGTTCCGAGCGGAATTTGTGGTGTTTTTATAATAAACAGTGCTTTCTTTAGTCGCTCAGCTGGATTATGATTTATCGTAACATATTGTTTTGCTGCATCAATCCTTGCATTTTCAGCTTCTATAGCTTCGTTTTTCGAGTTAATGAAATCAACTTTATCATTATGTGTCTTTGTATTTTTCGAAGTTCCATTCCATTTCTCCATACGCGCCATTTCAGGAATTAGATCCTGCTTTTCCTGTTGCGACAATTCATAATTGCTGTCCCATATGTCTTGTTGCGCTTTATACCTATTTTGATTATACTTCTTAGCAATCTCACCCATTACTTTACTTTCAAACGCAGCACCAATAGTAACGGCCAAAGTAACCGTTTTGGGCTCTATAGTCGAAGTGTTTTTTGTGCCGTTATATTCACTAGCTAAAACCTCAGTCTCAGATCTAATTGTAAGTTGAATTTTAGCTTCTAGATTAATACTTGTCGCTTGTCCCGCTGTTTTGAGGTCAGATGTCCACTTGATAGTAAATGCTATCTCGAACGGGGACCGTGACTTTATATTTACTGCAATATTGGGGTAAATATCTAATTTAGATACAGGTGTTATTAATGGGTTAATATTAGACGCACGCAAAACCTCAGTATTATAAACACGATTTACTGCCTCATCCATCTCTTTGACACATGATAATTGTGCAACATTCTCTTCAACAGAATTCAACGAGTCTGGATCAAAATCGGCTTCTGTGAATTCAATTTTCTGATTCCAATATATATTTGATGCAACAACTACGTCATCTTCTGTTGGATAGGAATATTTAAATTCCAAGTAGTCTAAACCATGCGATACGATCTCATCAACAATCAATGAAATTTGCCCTATCCCAGCATTATTATTTGTAATCAAGATAATATCACCTACATAGTATTTTTCACCATCAATTCCATGTACAATGGCAATATCGTCATTTACAAACTCTAGATTAACATTACCTTCAATTACTTTGACATTTTCACCGAGTTCAACATCAACAATTTGTGGACGTTTGATCATAAAATAAAAATACCCATCATCAGTATAACTTTCGTTTTCAAATTTTACACCCATATTCAAGGAAATAATATATGTAATGCCTGGTGTATAACCGCTAAATGGTGCCAAAATAGTGAATTTATTGTCATACCCATCCAAAAAACGATAATCTGGGCATTTATCGTCCATTGTTGTTATATAGACATATTCTTTGTAATTTTCCGAATTAACACATTCACCATTGATGAAATCAAATGAAATGTTTGGATCAGCATCATTAATTGCCTGCGTCACTGTATTGCGTGGCTCTTCGTCTGCTTTAATCGTATTCTTAATATTAACATTCGATTTAATCAAATTGAAATATAGGCATACACCAACTACAAGTGTTAGTAATAATGCAATGCATCTAAACAAACGATTTTTAATCGCTTGAGAGGAAAGCGTCTTTTTCATCTTTACGTTTTCTCCTGAATTCAAGAATTATTCCGCGTAACAAAAAGAAAATAGCGAAAATGCCCGCTATTATCATACCAGTTATTATTGATGATCTATCACGTATAACATATTCTGGATCACTAAGTAAATAAGAAATACTAACACTATCTGCTGTTTTTTGATAATACGTATACTCTTCACCATCTACGAAGTACTTTAGATCTGATTCCATCTCTGAGGCATGAAATGTAATACTCTCCCATTTTTCAAAAATTTTAGTATGCATGACAAGTATAGTTATAATCATGAGAATAAATGCAACTATTATAAAAATTAACCTCTTGAAATCCCAATCAAAATGCTTTTTATCGACTCCAATAACGTTCTTAGTCCGATTTAGATCCCTTGCCCTTAATTTAATTTGGCTCAAAGCTCTTACCTTAACTTTAGCGGACCATCTTTTACATATTTTCTTATTTATTTCTGAAATTATGCGTGACAAGAAATATATAACTATGCCGCCACCTAGAAATACAATGACAATATAACCAAAAGCATTCGCCGTAAACTCTCCTGTAACACCCTCACGCACAAAATCGACTGAAATATATAAGACATCCGCATAATTCCGGCTTGGGGCAGGAGTACTAAATGCAACATAACGACTCTCATCATATTCTCCTGTACTTACCTCTGTGAAGAATACTCGATCTGTATATAAATATTTACCATAACACCTTGTAACATACCCAGCACGACGAGGAAGCAGGATCAATATCACTTCGTCTTCTGCATAATATGTTTTATTAAATTCCGACATCTTCTCATCCATCATCACATTTAATACGACTTTGGTCATATATCCCGACCTAAAGTCAATATTAATTTGATCAGTTATCACGCCATATTGGTATTCGCCATTTTCAAATGAATTGTTAATTTTTTTGCCATTTATTGAACCATAACTTAATTTTAGGTAGGGGGTCTCTGTATTATCTATAATCAGGGTGGTGCTTTCGCCAGGCAAGTAATATTTCCTGTCACCGACAACTTTTACAAGGTAATTTGTGATTATGTCATAAGATGAAATAGCAAGTGTACGTTGAACTAGTCCACTATTTGAATAAGCCCAATAATTTTCGAAGTCAAAACCTGATAAATTAACCTCACTTAAAAATTCATCTATTGACAGCGCTTTTATGCCATCAGATTTTCCAGATGAAACTGTGACGTTTCCATTTAGCGAATAACAATCCTCAATGTTTACTCTATCGTATCTAATCGCTAGAAATCCAGCTATCAATCCCAAATCCTCACCATCTTCTGTTACATGCGACATAGAAAATGAAAATAGAATATTAGAATTATCGTATGATAATCGATCTGCAATACCAATCAGACCGCCTGCAAAGTATCCCTTAACCTGACCTTTGCTATATGAGTTAGACAATCTAGTACAAAAATTCTCGGCTATTAATCCACCCGCTATCTCGCCACTGACTGTACCATCAAAAGAACAGTTGTCAACGTTTCCATAGTTTACCGCAAATAATCCACCTGCATAGTACTGTCCTTGTATGCTACCAGTTACGTGAACATTTTCAACTAAACCATAATTAATCCCTGCTAATGCGCCTGCCTTTTTATCGCCGTTTATTGAAGCGTTAACAAAGAATAGATTCCTGACGTTCATTAGATTCCGAGAAAAGAAACCTACACATTCCGCATCGCGATCTATGCGCAGATTTAGAATTGAAAATCCACCACCATCGAATACACACGATGAAAATTGTTCTGTATCCAACGGACGCCAACCCTTAGATTCCCAATCAAGAACTCTTGAATGCCAACTCAGATCTGTCTCTAGGTTAATATCACCTGTTAATCTGAAAATTGTATGTGCCTCTTTATTCTTAAGATTAAGCAACTGATGAGCCGAACTTATTTCAATTACACGAGATGAAATGTCACCATAATAAGTATCAACACGTGTTTCTTCACTTGCCACAACACTAGAGCATACGGTCAAGATTGCGACACTAACCACAAGTATGACTATTAAAATAAGATGTATAAATGATATGGATTTTCTCATGATCGAATTACTCAGTTGCATTAAGTGCATAGCAAGTGCTGCAAATAAAACAATAATGATTATGATGTGAATATATCAGCGTGTTAAGTGCGATAATCCACGCTAATTATACTCTTTTTTATCCATTATGTAAAGATTAAACCTGAAATTGAATATTTTAATGGTGACATTGAATTATGTCATGCATTAATTTCATACATGCATTGATGTTATATTGCAACACTAATTTCAATCTCCTAATCTATTATTACTTTTTGTAAATTGTCTTTTAATAAATGCAAATAATCTTTATGGAGTTAATGCACCGTTTAGGCATCTAAAAATGTAATTTCGGGATCACTATTCAACTGTGTAAGAAAGACTGAATCGGGCTTTTTAATATTACAAATGGAATGATGGCGATGCCTTTCAACTACTAATTTATTTCGAGTCAAATATTATACTCGCATTTGTCTGTAAATCATCTCTACCAGTGCTTGCGCCTCAAACAATTAGCATTGCGAACCTTGAGAACTTCAATTGAATACTTCATGCCTTGGTACAGTTTGACAATTATATAAAAATTAAATGCTACTAAATATTGGCGCTTTTACAAAGCTTTATTACAAAATGATGATGCTATCGCACTTTTATTAGTTAGCATCTCGGCCTGATACATTAATGACATTTGCTAATTAGACTAAGCATATTTAACAATTAATTTGTGTTAGCGCAAGAGATTTGTTGATAGAGGAATTAAAAATTCGCAATACCGATCTACTGTTATATAGGTTTTTATAAGAGTTAGCAGGTCATCTTTATTTAAATTTCCTAGACTTGCTCTATAAAATAGCACGCGCTCTGCGAGATAAAAGCCGAAGTATAATTAAACTATGCTTTACTAATAAAAACAATTTGTTAACAGTTGTTAGTTTGAGATAGTTATGCTAGTGCATCTTGGTTGCTAGTGTCACTGATCGGGCTTTTATTTTTTCTTATCTTATTAACTTCAAAGACTGTCATTAAGACAAGCATGGCAATTAGCAATATTTCCATTATCATAAAGCCAATCAAGTAAATGCTTCTATTAAACATTATTTGTGTAGGGCTCTTTACTAAATAATTGAGAGTTTGACCGACCTGAATATTGCTATCATTCTGAAAATTGCGGTCTACAACTATTGTATGGTCAGTGCCATTCGAATTGTATGTAATTGTTGGTGCATCGTCAAAATATTCAACTTCTGTAATATTTGCATTTTTCCATTCTTCAAAAATCTTTAGCTCAAACACAAGCATATACGAAAAGCTAACAATACATATTAGGAGTGCTAATACCATTAACTTAAATCTTAGACTCAATTTACTTCTTCTGCGCTTGCCCTCATCTTTATAGATTTCATCGCTCTTTTTGAGTGTCAAACTGAATGTAAAACTAAAGACAATACTAACAATTGCAAAAGCAACCAGACAAATAATGAATTTTACAAATATGTCTGATACGTCAGCCTCAGATATGTTGTCGTTCTCGCTAACACTATCAGGCAATATGTAGTCGGCATCAACATAAAGGATTGCCCCATCGGTATATGATTCCTGATTCAAATTAACGGAATACCTATAATATCCTGCTAACTTATCATCGTCTGTAGTTATATCAACAAAAGACGCTTCTACACCCAGAAAAGTGCTTTTAAGCTCAATAGTATACTCATCGGTTCGAGGTATTAAAAAAACTATCAATTCTTGAGGATTAAAATATTTTTTGATAGGTTGCACTATTTTATTATCCACAACCACGTTAGACACAACATTGACCATAAACCATGCATCAAATTCAACATTGATTTGAGTATCTATTGTACCAATTCTATACTCGTTATTTACAAAGTGAAATACGAGATCCGTGTCATCTATAACGACACTTTTTAATCCTATGTTGGCTTTGTTAGCATTATCAAAATATAGTGTGACTGTCTCACCTGGTAAATAATATTTCTTGTTGCCAACTATATTTAGACTTTCGTTAAGTGCTAGTTGATTAGCCGAGACTGCAAGCGTCCGTTGCATTATTTCACCATTAATATATGCCCAATAATTTTCAAAGTCCAATTGTGATAAATTAGTCTCACTTAAAAACTCTTCAGGTAGCAATGTAATAATACCATCGGAATTTCCATCCGATACCGTGCCAGTACCGTATAGACTGTAACAAGACTCGACTGTGACTAAATCATATTTAATTGCAATAAATCCTGCTGTTCGCATTGGTGTTGTGTCATAGGCAACTTGTTCTACCTCCGATGATGAAAGTGAATACCTTATAGTAGGCATCTCATCCGTAAAACCACCTGCTATGCCTACTAAACCACCAGCATAGTGTCCTTTGACATGTCCCTTACTATATGAATTTGAAAGCATGGAAGATAGATTTTCACCAATCAATCCTCCAACCGTATTACCCTCTACGTTGCCTTCAAACGAGCAATTATCAATGTTCCCATAGTTTATTCCAATCAAACCACCAGCGCGATCCGTTGCATTGATACTGCCTTTAGCGTGAACATTATCAAGTGAGCTATAATTGATTGCAACCAATGTGCCAGCTTTGCTGTCACCATTTATTTTTGCAAACTCAAAAAAGAGATTCTTAACCTTTATATAATTACTTGAAAACAATCCAGCATCTACATTGTCTCTATTTACTGACAAATTCCATATAGTGTGTCCACCACCGTCAAAAATGCAATTTGACGCGTTAGTAGTGTCAAGTGGTTCCCAACCTTTAGATTGCCAATCGGGAACACTATTATGCCAACTCGTATCATTAGTTAGGTCAATGTCACTGACCAACCTGAAAATTTTGTTAGTCGGGTTGTCCGTTAGCATAAATAATTCGCTAGCAGTTTTAATTTCGACTTCGTCTAAAATTGAATGACTATCATTTTCGCTACTACGTGCTATCTCTGTCGCGCCTTTAGTGACTATACAAAACAACATAGCACAACCCAACAAAATGCAAATCAAAACAATATGACTAGTAATGAATTTCTTCATATCAACTGTGCGCCACCTTGAATTACTCCTGAGTCTTGCCGCAAACCATATAACACACCATCTTTATGCTATATGAGTAGAGTGTTTTTCTTGATAAAATTAGGTCTTGATCTATTATACTTTATACAGTCACTTATGTAAAGCTTAAATTAGAAATTGCTATATTTTCTAGTAGATTGCCAACACGCTATATTCGCATACTGATAAAGTAAAATGCCAGTTGTGTTTTTTTGTTGGCACTCTGTTGTAGCGATTAGTTGTTATATGCAATAGATATTGTAAATTGTTAAATTATGTTGAGGTGGATAAACTAACAGTAAGTCTGAATTTGAAATATGCTGAATCGGCATACCATAACGGGAAATTTGTGCCCCATACATTATTATATAATATATATGTTATGCCTGTACTTTTAGATCCCGGATGCGCATTTTTAAATTCGACAATCTTTCCCTTGCCCATTGTTGTAAGTGGAGCGTGAAAACTCTGTACCTTTAAATTATACTCCTCTGCTATTATATTGACACATTCGGTACAAGAGATGTTGCGATTGCCATATGATACAATATTGAATGGGTCAATAGATTTGCCCATTTTCACATATTCAATTTTGCTACTTGCAATTATAGTAGGAATATTGAAAAATATTGCCTCTGGTAGTCGCGAGAGTGGTTTTTTAGTCCATAATAATTCGACATCAATATAATCGTTGAAAAGCGTATATTGCACTTCTATAACTGGAGGGCAACCTAGCTCATCTAAAATTTCATCTGGCAATTTCAAGACGGTCAGTATTTTATTATCACCGATAAAAACATCTTGTAGCGTGTATCCAAAGTATCCAGTTGGATATTTACCGCTAAATCTGTTCAACCCTGGCCTCAAAAAATCCGGCTCACTCCATTCTGAATTGTGTATATAGTCTCTCATATAGTTTTTGCGCCAGATACCATAATCTCTAGATGAATACGACTTATATTCAATATTGCACATATTGTGCGCGTTTTTGATTACTTGAGAATTCGCAAATTTGAGAGACTTTAACCCACACTGATCAAATTCTATATTTATTTTTCCAAACCAAAACGATCTAGTATCTGTGCCACTCATATGCTCTTTGCTAAACCCGTGTTGTGCCAAAAGTTTCTCGCACTTAATATTTTCTCTTAACTCGGTAGGAAGGTATTTAATAGCATCAATTAAAAATTGACGTTGTTCTCTCCAGCTTTCTTCCATTCGTTGGTAACTACCTACTTGGTATTCGCCACTCTCTCTATATCTCTTTGTTGTGGCATTTACTCTATTTTTTCTCGCACCATCTAGCGTCACACTATTTCTGTCCATTGCCGTTAAAAAATCAGATCTCAAATAATTGTCAAAATCCCCTAAATGACGTTTGACATCCAAACCCCATGTGTGTTCAGCTGCAATGAGAATTTTTTCTGTAAGTGCATCAAAGGAGATTTGATCTAAGCTTCTAACTCCTTGCTCAATCCATTCGCTTTTTGCAAATTGCAATTCCCGCAGTAGTGCTGTTTTAAACGGATCTGAAGCAACACCATGTATCCAGGTGTCACCTATCTCACATTCAATTACAGGTAGTTTATCTCTTTGACTCCAAATGACACTTGCGTATTCATCAAGTCGCGATCCAATGATTTCATAACCAGGATATATTTCATGTAACCTTTGATAGAGTTCTATTATCTCTTGCTGCGATCCAGGACCTTTGTTATCATTAGTGTGATGGAAATATAATATCTCTTCTACATACTCGCATTGATGTGCGCCACCATAACTTCCTTCATATATAACTACTATCTCGCTATCCCCATATCGCCACAAAAATGTTTTAGGCGTATCTGGCATAGCGGAAGCACCATTGACACCTATATGCAAAAGTTTAACACCAGCTTTAGCGAGCAGTGGCACAATAGCAATAGTATGTCCTGGCACATCCGTAGCTTTAGCAGCTATAGTCTTGACACCGTAAATGCCATCAAGTTTTTTAGCGATGCCTATGCCGTCAGCAAACGAGTGCGCATCTAATAATTCCGAGTGCATGGTAAATGGCAATGCGTGCCAAGCTATATACCCTTTTTCTATAGCGTCACTAAATCGTCTCTTATCCTCATTGCCCGCGTTAACTAGATAATCATAAACAAGCCAAGAACCTGTAGTCCAAACAAATCGCGTCTTGGTTGTGTTGACGCTCTCCGCTAATTCTATTGCTTGTGGGATAAATGTTTGTCTATATTTCTTGACTACATTGCTTGCAAAATCTGTAAATCCCATATCCAAATGTGTCTTGAAAACAACGAATACCTTTTTCACTGTCCATTACCCTCGTACAATCTTAGAATCTAACACTAAGGTGATACCTACATTACTTTGTAGCACTGTCAAAGTCGGCTATTAGTTTGTCAAATGAACCCGTTCCACCTTTTCGCACAATAGCATATAACGCGATTTTGCCATTCCGCGCAACAATATGAGTCGTTGCATTAATTATCAAATCTACTGAAGATTCTGAATCAAACAATAGTACCGCTGCGTGTACATGCGGCTGGCTAGCATGTGTAATATAAAAGACATCAGTTAAACCGACTGCTTCGATCGGTTCAATGTGTGCCGATTTGTCTGACACGACATATCCATATTCTATCATTTTAGTCTTAGCGGCATCGAATTTAGCTTCGTCAACACATCCCGAAAACATAATAATGCAACTTAGCAAAAATACAATTACACCATACCGAACGCATTTGCTCATATATGTCGTCAATCCTCCAAATAAATTTGTCACATGGGACATTTAAACTAAACTTTGCATCTACCAATTATCTAATTCATTAAAACTTATTTAATCTAGTATTATCATAGTTTTTAAAGCCCAAAATTAATATTTGTTCTTGTTTAAGAGCGACCAGTTAAACACTCAATAATTATATCAAATCTATTTAATAATTGCACTACTTAAAGTTTGTATTATTAAATATTATCTGCTCTTTAGGAATAAACTTAAATGTTAACAGTTTAAATCTAACTAGAGCAAATAAGGATATGTATAGTCAGCGCTGTTTGTGTTTCCCTTTTTCTTTCTAGCAACTATATAGTAGTCCCCCAAGATGCGTTAATTAAATTCGCTTTATCTATCTAGTACTTTACTAATTTGAATATAACATGGTGGATTTTTAATATCGAGTTCTTATCTGATTTGAGATGCTTAAAATTCAAGCATTGCGATGATCGATGCAGTTTCATGCTATTTCTGCAATTTCATTAAATCTAGCTATTGGTATCAAAAGACGGCAATTAAATATCCTAGATGTCATATTTTACTTGGACGGCGCAGAGCGTCACGATGTTTTGCTGTGAGATTTGCTTAAAATAATGTCGCTATGGTTGACTATATTAGCCGACATTCAATTGTGCGGTTATTTGTGCCCTGCATCTTTTTTGTAGACATGCAAATTTTGTATTCTATCTTGGGACAATTAAAATGCAACTTTCAAGTTTAACTAAAACTTAAGTTGATTTGAAAATGTCAATTGCTCGATTTTCTCGTTTGTTAGTTGTCCTTTAAGAGTATACAACTATTTAAATTCCACTTGACCGTCTAACAATCAAATTGTTGCTCTCTAGAATATCTACCACTGCTCTAATTTGCGCTCACATAGCATACTTGTCAAACGACTAGTGACTTTCTTGTTTATGTGCTTAAATTGGAATTTGGCTCTTGTGTTAAAATTACATCGAGACATTTACTTGCGCCAACAAGCATGACCTAGTTTTAGAATCAAGACATCAACACAAATAAAATGCCTTTTGATTTGATTTGGCACTTTACTTTCTACTCTAAGCAGGTATTTAAGCTATTAAGCGATCCTTTTTTAAATAATTTGGCATTTAGTTTTAATAATTTTCACATTATATATTTACAAAATACAACTATTTGTAGTATTATATATATATAAAGAGAGTGTACACATTTGCACTCTTAATGAAATTTAGGGTGGTCATGAAAGCATACATAGCACGCGGGAACGCAACACAACTATCATATCGGAAATTTGTTATAGTGACAGTTGTCGCTATAGTGATGTTGTGCGTGCTTGCATTTTTTGCCTCACTTTTACCCATATCAGACACACAACGAAACCTCAATGAATTGCTAGCATATGCAAATGATGTTAGTGCAATAACAGACAAATACGATGCAAATTCATCATATACTAAAAACCTAACATTTGAAGATGGTGATATTTCCTGGATAAACAATACAGCGATGTTAGACATTTACGCTTTTATCGATAAAACAGGTTTTATCGTAAGTTTTCCTAGCATGGGGATAGCTCAAATATTTAGTAATGACATGTCCGTTATTGTTTCTGCATATTCAAACTCACTTAACACTAGCGATGGACGCATCATTAATAGTGTCATCGCACCACAATTTTCATATGCTCTTGGCACTGTGTCAGTTCTATTACCGCTAGAAGCTACTGCTTCAGCTTTTGGTTTTGTCGCCGAGCAATCCGAACAAGCGTTTGTTTTATCTAAGCCATTTCAGACAAAGCGGTTAATTGTGCGAGCAACAGGATCGATTGACTCTTACGGTGCAATTGAGGGTGCTTCGGGATTTGAAGATTATTACATATTCCAATATTCAACAGTTGATGCGGCGCAAACTGCCTACTTGAAATTATTGACATCAAAATACGTTCTCTCTGTAGAACCAGATCTTGTACTTTTTTTAGACTCTAATGAAACTTACCTTGATTCTAGCACAAGTGAGACAGGCGAAGATTGTTCGGACACATATTCAACTGACGCGCCAATATCTACATATGCCACTGCTGGATCGAATAGTTATCGCTCGTGGGGTGCTAGCAACTCTATAATGGGCTTTTTAGATTATAATAAGTCATTGAATTCAAT
>JAITLB010000173.1 GCA_031278175.1 Christensenellaceae bacterium | reverse complement strand
TTTTTCTTGCTAAATACATATTAATTTGCTAAAATTAAATCGTTATCTAAAGGCTGGTTTTTTATCTGACGCAATTGCTTGTGATGGTGCAAAATCAATTAAGCGTTTCTCTTGGTTTGATAATTGTACCTTTAATTATGTATTCTATCGTGACACAAGATGTAATTGAAAATGCCTACCAGGCTGATACGATCTAGTAGCTAAAAATAATTTCAGTAGCAAAAGACATCTTGCGCGTGACCTTACTACTTTAAGCAAGACATGCTCAACTAACATGCTTTAAAAAATGCAGATTAGTGAGGGTATGAGCGGGGGTGTGCAAGCTTAAGAGTCAAGTTATAAGATTGTGTGAGAGTAAACAGCGTTAAAATAGTAACTAATAAATTATAAAGGCAGTAATTTTATGAAAAAAGTAAAAGTTGGAGTAGCAGGTTACGGTGTTATAGGGCAACGTTTAGCCGATGGTGTAGCACTGCAAGGTGATATGGAGTTAGTTGGAGTAGCTGATGTTGCACCTACTTTAGCTATACGTGCGCTTAAAGAAAAGGGTATGCCGTACAAGTTATATTTAGCATCGAAAGACCGCGAAAGTGAATTTGGCGCATTGAACATCCCGATTGCTGGTTCTATGGAGGAGATGGTATCGGCTTGTGACGTTATATTAGATTCTTCACCAGGCGGGATAGGCGCGAAAAACAAGCAGTTATATGAAAGATTAGGCAAAAAGGCAATTTTCCAGGGTGGCGAGAAAAACAGCGTTGCTGATGTTTTCTTTCACGGGTATGCCAATTATGACAAAGGCTTAGACAAGTCATTTTTGAAATTGACATCATGTAACACAACTGGACTTATTAGAAGCGTTGATTGTTTAGATCGTTTATTTGGTATAGAGCGCGTAGCTATCACTATAATTAGACGTGTAGCAGATCCAGGTGATTATCACCGAGGATTAACAAACGCGCTTCAAATTGACAAAGCGCCATCGCATCAAGCGCTAGATCTAATGACAATTATGCCACATATTGAAGCAACGGGCATTTTAGTACATACACCTATAACGCATGGACATATTATAACTGTAGTAGCTTCTGGGCGGTCTAAGATTAAAAAGGTTGACGCGCTTGAGGCTTTCATGGGGCATCCACGTATTCGTGTAGTAAAAATTGACGATGGATTTTTAGGTAATGCGTCACTATTTAGATATGCTAGAGATCTTGGAAATCCGCGCGGGGATATGTACGAGATCGCGCTGTGGGAGGATAGCATAGTAGAGACTGGTGATTCGATAATGTATGCTATAAATATTCCGCAAGAAGCCGTTACAATACCTGAGACTCTAGATGGTGTTCGCGCTGTAATGGGCATGCAAAAAACTGGAGACATGGCGACAACTAAAACAAATGAATATCTTGGAATGGGGAAATGGCGACAGGCATAAAAAACATAATTGGTGTAGACGTTAGCGGCAAATCGGTTCTATTCAGACCTGATATTAATTCGCCTATAGATGCCAATGGAAAAATAAAAAACGAAAACAGATTGATTGAAACTGTTCCTACTTTGAAATACCTGATAGAAGGTGGCGCTAAAGTAGCGATTATAGCACATCAAGGCGATACTCTTGACTATCAAAATCTTATTCCACTAGCCGAGCATGCGATGCGGTTGTCAAAACTATCGGGATATAGCATTGATTATATTGATGATGTATGTGGCGATGCTGCAATTGAGAGAGTAAAGCAACTCAAATGTGGAGAAGTGATTATTCTAGGCAATTTGCGGTATTTGACAGAGGAAGTTAGTACATTCGAAAAGGATGTTAAACTGACCGCTAAAGAGATGGAAAACACTTACCTGATACGCAGACTTTATCGAATATTTGATATATATGTAAACGATGCTTTTAGTGCAGCGCATAGAAATGCGCCGAGCATGACAGGATTTCAGAGATTGCTGCCATCGTACGCTGGTCCATTATTTTTCAAGGAGTACGATGCACTCTCTAAAATCATGACGAACCCGCCCAGACCTACTTTTTTTGTATTAGGTGGTGCTAAGATATCGGATGCTTTTGGTATGATGGAAAAAGTGTTGTCAGATGGGATAGCGGATGCGGTATTAGCTTGTGGTGTAACTGGTGTAATAATGCTCATAGCAAGAGGTATACATGTTGGATGCAAATACGAGAAGTGGTTAGCGGATAGGGATCTGTTAGCATTCGTTAATCCAGCAAAGGAATTATTAACTAAGCATGGTGAAAAGTTTATATTACCTACCGATTTAGCATACGCTGAAGGCGCAAAGCGCATTGAAATAGATGTAGCAAAATTACCGTTGGATGATGCATTGTTTTTAGATATTGGCATCGCTTCCGCAAATGAATTTGCTAAGTTTATAGCAAAAGCAGGCACTGTTTTTGTCAATGGTCCAGCTGGAGTGTATGAAGATCCAAAATTCGAGTTAGGAACGAGCAAAGTGTGGAATGCCCTAGCAAACACTAATGCCTATACTGTAATAGGTGGAGGTGACACTGTGAGTGCGGCTGCAAAGTTTATAGATTTAAAGAAAATAAACTATGTTTGCACAGCTGGTGGTGCTATGGTTAGATTTTTAAGTGGTAAAAAGCTTCCATTAATAGATGCTTTTATGACAAAAAGGGATTAGAGAAGTGCAGTCGGACATTGTATATGACGTTGCTGTAATTGGAGGTGGCGCATCTGGTCTAACGGTTGCGATCATCGCAAAGCAAAGAGGTTTAAAAGCAGTTATTATTGAGCGCTCGGATAGAATTGGTCGCAAAATTTTAGTATCTGGCAATGGAAGATGCAACTTGATGGGTGACGGCGATATTATATCCAAGTATAATACACTAGATATCAAAGAGATATTTTCAGTTGTTACCATTGATAACATAAAGTCTTTTTTCTACGATTTAGGTGTTTATTTAAAATTAGATAATGGCAGGTATTATCCATACTCTGATCAAAGTTCAACAGTGCTAACAGCGTTTAAGAACAAAGTAGATGCTCTTAATATTGATTTAAAACTCAGCACTAATGTTTTGCAAATCAAAGACTCACAACCGTTTTGTCTGCACACATCGAATGGTTGCGTGTTTGCCACTAATGTTGTATTAGCAACAGGTAGCTCAGCGCATATGGGACAAGACAGTTTGGATTTATATAAGAGTTATAATCATCATGTCAGACCGTTCAAACCAGCATTAGCACCTCTAATTACTGACACTGCACATATAAGAGGTTTAAAAGGTGTTAAGATTCGCGCAGGTGCTACAATTGTATTAGATAACATCCCTTTAGCGACACGAGTAGGGGATATTTTGTTCAAGGACAACGGGGTATCTGGTTCTCTTGCTTTAGAGTTATCCTCAATTCTAGTTAGACACGCGCATTCAAATGCTGAAATCTATATAGATTTTATGCCAGGAATCGACGGCGATGAGTTGGATTTGGCGCTAAAAATTGCATTAAATGGTTTGTTCCACAAAGAAATAGTAGCAAATATATTAAAGCGCGCAAAAAACCCCAGTGAAATAAAAAAACTGATAAAAAAATATCCTATTAAAATAACAGGCATAGCATCGTCTGATCTAGCACAGGTAATGAGTGGTGGATTATTACTTAATGAATTTAATTTATCCACATTAGAATCTAAATTGCAGAGCAAACTATACGCAGTAGGCGAAGTGCTCGATGTAGATGGCGAATGTGGCGGATATAATTTAATGTGGGCATGGGCATCTGGAATTGTTGTCGGGAATGCTTTGAGTAGGCAGATGTGACAGTTGCAATTTGATTTGCGGAAAGCAAGTTAAGCAATGTTAGATAAATTAGAATATTACATAAATAAGAAGACCTTTAAGGATTTGCTTGTTTTGAGTTTTCCAGATGCGAGAACAATGACAGGAGGAGTAATAATAAAATAATGATAAAGATAGAATTGAATATATCAATAGATGAAAGTGACGACATATATGCATTAGCAACTGCATTTTTAAATACAACGCGCGAAAATGTTCTCAATGTTCAAATATTAAAAAAATCGATTGACGCAAGATATTCAAACAAACCGATATATGTTGTAAGTCTAGGTGTAAAATTGAGAGACGAGTCTTGTTTATCTAAAACCTATCCCAGTTATACTCCACCTTATCAAGCAATTTCGCAATTGCGATTGCCTAAATCTATAAAGCCTCACACTATAGCTATAATTGGTAGTGGTCCTGCTGGGCTATTTGCAGCACTGACACTTATTGAGTGTGGTCACAAGCCGATAATATTCGAGAGAGGTGAAGATGTAGATTCTAGAATAAGAAGTGTTGCTGAATTTAATTTAACTGGTGTGTTGAATGAAGAGTCTAATATACAATTTGGCGAAGGCGGTGCTGGAACGTTTTCAGATGGCAAAGTAAATACTGGTGTCAGCGATGGATATATACCGATCGTTATCGGTGAATTTTTGAAATTTGGTGCGCCACAAGATATAAGATACATGCGCAACCCACATATCGGTACAGATAATCTAAGAAAGATAGTAGTACAAATGAGACGATATATTATTGATCGAGGTGGCGAATTCAAATTTAATACTCGCGTTGATAGTTTAAAGATATCATACGGCAAAATTGTCGGGATAACGGGTAAAAGTTTTGATATGTGCTGTGACATAGTAGTATGTGCGGCTGGACAAAGCGCACGCGACACTTACTCCATGTTGCATGACAGTGGTGTAAGCATGGAGCAAAAGGCATTTTCTATTGGACTTAGAATAGAGCATCTAAGAGCAGAGATAAATAAAGCCCAATACGGCACGCATGCTTCCCTATTACCAGCGGCTGACTACAAATTACATACTCGCGTTGGCAAAGATAGAATCGCCTATACATTTTGTATGTGTCCAGGTGGCGAGGTGGTTTCCGCTGCATCGGAAAGAGGATACGTAGTAAGCAATGGTATGAGTTTTCATTCAAGAGACAATATTAATTCAAATTCAGCAATTTTAGTAAATGTTAAGCCTGAAGATTTCCCCACTAAAGATGTTTTAGCGGGAATTGAGTTCCAAAGAAAATATGAAAAAATCGCATTTTCTTTTTCTAATGATTATAGAATTCCTGCACAGAAAGTCTCTGATTTTATTAAAGGCAGGGTTACTACAAAATTCACTTCGATTATACCTTCGTGTAAGAGAGGAATAGTTCAAGCAGATCTTAATAAATGTGTACCAAGATTTGTAGCAGAGGGAATAAAAGAAGCATTACTTGCTTTTGACAAAAAAGTCAGAGGATTCGCATCGGATGATGCTGTGCTTTCAGGTGTTGAGACAAGAACGTCCGCACCAGTTAGGATCCTAAGAAAAGAAAATGGTGAGAGTAACACGCTTAAAGGATTATATCCAGCTGGTGAAGGTGCGGGATATTCAGGCGGGATTATGTCTTCTGCTATAGATGGGATAAGGGTTGCGCTTAAAATAGCAGAAAACTTACTATAATATTTAAAGGCACCTCTAAGCGCTTAAATGTGTTGATCAATTTTAGTATACTAGAATTTCTGCGATACGTGTCTTACTATCTAGTATATATTCACCTTTTATCCTAAATTCCCGCAGTTTATGCGCCCCCAATAATAACGTAAATTTTTCAATGCTGTGAAAATCTTTACTAATTCCAAACAAATCTAATATTTTATCCTTTATTGAAAATTTAAAAAATATTTTTTTCCAAATGAGGCAATTTAATTTGACAAACTATAACTTAGTGTTGTATATTATGCGCATTACATAAAATGGAGCTATTTATGGGCGAACCA
>JAITLB010000008.1 GCA_031278175.1 Christensenellaceae bacterium | reverse complement strand
TTATTTCATTATAGTATCTATTCTTGCCTGAGCAATATCACACCATTTTTTCTCTAATTCGATTCCGACCCAAGAAATGTTGTGACCTTCTTTGTTTAACTTCTCACAACAAACACCGAGCGTTCCGGATCCGTGAAAAGGGTCTAAAATCAAACCGCTGTACCTGCCTTCTACATCTTTAGGACAAAATGCTCTTATTAAATCTATGAAAAGCGATTCAGGTTTTTGCGTTGGGTGTTCCGTTCTTTCTTTTTCAAACAGCTTACCCGCCAATGTCGGATAAGTCCACACATCGCCGCGCAATGCCCCTTGTGGGTTCGGGATCCATGCTTTTCTTTCGCCGTTATTGCCTTTATAGTACACGGGGTTCTTAAGCCGCTCTTCACTCTTGTACGGAACTCTTACATCGTCTGCGTTATATGTCCATTTGTCCGATGACCTTGAGAACCAAAGAAACGGTTCATATTGTGTAGCTGGGGATGACTTGGTTCTGCTAAAATTATTTTTATAATGCCAAATGTTCATGCGGCGGTAGTTTAACCCTGCTTCGTACATTATTGTTTGTATGTATCCAATATAATTATGAATGCCGAACCAAAGAATACTGCCGTGGTTTTTCAGTAAATCACGGCACAAAGCAATCCGTTCTTTTGTAGTCGCTAAAAACTCATCCAAAGGCTGACAGTCGCTATTGTTTCCGAAATCTTTCATCAAGTTATACGGCGGGTCAGTAAGTATCAAGTCAAACTTTATGCCATCGCCTAATATCTGCTTGAGTAAGATGTCGCTATTTGCATTGTAAATTCGATTAAATTCCATCTGAATCCTTTTTGCTTTTTACTTTTACTTTTCTAAACACGAGTATGTATTGGTGGTGGATGTTTTCTACATAAGCGAACGGGTAGCCGTATGGCAGCAGACTTTTATGGTTTTGGATCAACGCTTTTACACCTTGTAGTGACAGTTTACTGCTGCTATCGATGCTGAGGTTATTAAGTCTTTGAATAAGGTCGCTGTGGAAACTGATAAATTCTGATTTGTGTCTAAAGTCCGACACCACTATGCACATATACTTTTGCGCTTTCAGCACTCTCGCGCATTGCAAGAACACATCGTTAACTAATACATCCAAAAACATTTCGTATGTTTCGATGTTCCCAAGGTCTTTTTGGCTGTCTGAGTAGTTTGTAGACAAATTTTGTTCGACTCTGACTTTTACCTTGTGGTCGGCTCTTTTGTTTAATATCGCCCAATATGGTGGGCTTGTTACGATAAAATCAAACCTATTGCTTTCCATCCCGCTTAGCGTTGGTATACAATCGGCATTTATGAATTCATGATTAAGCGATGCGCCTATACTAACTTCGGTTTCGAGTCTTTCTAACGATAAATCGTGCCACCTTTTCTCAAGCTCAATGCTTGTACAAATCCTTCCGTGTAATGCACACGCTTTCGCTGTTGAGCCTACCCCTCCGAAAGGATCTAAAACTCTTTGTCCGCTCTTTGTGAAAAATGTAACCAACCTCGCTATATCTTGGAATGAATATGGAGCGGGATGATGCCTTTCTATTTTAGCGTGAGGATGTGTTGAACCAAGCCCCTTTTGGTAAAAGAAACTTTTTGTTTCGGGTAGCCACTCACTTCCTGTAAGGTCGTTCATCGTGTTGCGTTTATCAACTTTGTTTAGTTCTTCAACATCGATTTCATTGGGAATCGGAACCACGTTTGTTGTGGGATATGGTATGTGCTCGATATTTTGAATAATTATGCGAGAAATCGCTTGCTCGTGTTTGCGTGCCATATTGCTATCTCGTATAATGATGTTGGTGGGATTTAACCGCACCTGCGGTTAGCAACATCATGGTTGTTTTGGGAATGGAGAAAACTTTTGTAGAAACAGGTTTTTAGAACACTTTTCGACTTTTTATGTAGTATAGCAGAAAAACAACGCAAACGCAACCGAAAAGTCTGTTGTAATGGATCCGCGAGAGCGGTTACTATGGGCGGTTAAAGAATTCTATTTTGTCGGCTGAATTGTTACCTTTTTACTTATTCCTATATAAAATACAAGCTCTACCTCATTGCGGTTATGTATCATTGTGTGGCGGATAAGTTTCTGGGTGAGGTGTTTATAAAACTCATTGAGTGGGTTGTTGCCGCCTATGAATTTCCTCATATACGCTAAGCGTCTTTGGTCTAAACCGATCCAGACCACGCTAGTTATCGCTTATCCAGCTCTGCCTGTAGTCTTTCGTTTTTACGCATTATGTTTTGAATTTCCTCATTGATTTGCTGCATGGTGCATGCCGATGTGGATTGCATCTAGAGTAATTCGTAAAGCCGTTTGCGGTGCTGCGTAAATTCATTATCTAACTTTGCTAACATTTCTTCTGGCTTGAGAATTGTTCCCTTTTATGATTTGTTCGTCATTATCTACTTCTTGCGATTTAAGCAGTTCATTTATTTTTGAAAGCAACTCTCCTTCATTTTTATCTGAGATGCAGAATCCTTTTAATTCTAATAAATTAATATGCTCTTACATCTTTCTTTCGTGGTTCGTTTGCCATTTGCCAATTAACTATGTCGACCGACATATATTCTTCTGCTAGTACTAGTAGTGCTTTTTATACACTTTACAATAGTGTCTCTCATTACAGTCAACTAGGTCATAATAAATAACTATACTGGTCTCAAAATAAAGAACTTTTTATGGTAGCATCAATAAATTGTTTTCTAAATCCGTGTTCTTGGTCATTAACAATAAGATATCTTTTGATAATCCTCAGTGTATCCAACTTGTCATTTTTGTTTTTTCTCTAATTCAAGTTTCATTTTTGCAGTTTTAGAAACTCCAATTGCTTCTCATAATCTGCGATTCTTGTTTCAATACTTTCTCGCAAGTTGGGACTCTTGACTTCTATAAATGCCCTAGCGCAGTCCTCGATTTGTTTTTTTGTGTTTGTTATTCTAGTTCCAATACTACGCACTTACTTTCATTGGACTGTCGCTTTGTATAATGTGCAAGCTGATATTGTCTATCTGATTCACGTATGTGCTGTTATTGAGAATACCCATATTCCTTTAGTACCAATAGGCAGTTGTTCGTTTATTTGATTTTACATAGCGGTAGTATGCGGTCGCTTTTTGTTTTGTACCTTGATATTATGGTATAATCGTTAAGGTGAAAGTTGCTGTTGAAATCTCGAAAATAACTCTTGCATTTCAACATCAACTATGATACAATACGATTATCAATTAAAAGATGAAGATTGAGTGAGGTGATTGCTGTGAGCGTTAGTTATAATAAGTTATTGAAACTCTTGATTGATAAAAACATGATGAAAGGCGAACTTTATAAAGCAGCAAGCGTAGGACCTTCATCGTTGGCGAAGATGAAGAACGGCGAGAACGGCAACACAGATTTACTGGTTATGTTTTGCCGTGAGCTTGGGGGCGAGCCAGGCGGGATTATGGAGTTATCACCTGATAACCAACAGAAAATGAAAGTGAGATGAGTACAATGCCGCCTTCAAATAGCGTTGCATCCACAGATGTAGCATCGGTGCAAGCGCAACTGGACTTATTTACCGCGACAGGTGTCGTCTCATCGACAGAGTGCAGAATTGCGCCGAGTATAAATGGTTTACTTAATCGTGTTTTCGAGGCGGATTGTCTTGAAAAAATGCGTGATATTCCCGATAAATCTATTGATATGGTGCTTTGCGATTTGCCTTACGGAATGACGCAAAACGCTTGGGATAGTTATATCCCGCTTGACATCCTATGGGATCAGTATCTCCGCATTATCAAGACCAACGGAGTAATCGCGCTGACTTCAAATGGTGTGTTTACGGCGAAACTGATACTCAGTCAAGAGAAGCTGTTTAAGTACAAATGGGTGTGGGAGAAATCTAAGCCAACGAACTTCTTAAATGCTAAAAAGCAACCGCTCCGCAAGCACGAGGATGTGTGCATTTTCTATCAGCGTCAGCCGACCTATCACCCGCAGATGACACAGGGAACGGCTTATGACAAAGGTGTGAGAAAGAACCAGTTAAGCGGCTGTTATGGTGACTTCGAGCCTGTTCACGTTCACAGCGATGGTGAGCGTTATCCAACGGATATAATTTATATCAAGACCGCTGAATCCGAGGGTGAAGTCGTTCATCCGACACAAAAGCCAGTTGAGCTCGGACGGTATCTTATCCGCACCTATACCGAGCCAGGAGACGTGGTGCTTGATAATACTTGCGGTAGTGGGTCGTTCTTGGTATCGGCATTATTAGAGGGCAGAAACTTCATTGGCATTGAGAAAAACGAGGACGTTGCTCTGTTCAAGCGAGGGGAGATTGACTACATAGCCATCGCCGAAAAACGTCTGCGCGCTGCTTGGCATAGCTTGCCACGCAATGAACGCGAA
>JAITLB010000242.1 GCA_031278175.1 Christensenellaceae bacterium | reverse complement strand
TTATATATGTTCCATCTGAATTGCTTTCAGAATACCAAGCTAGGTGGAGTGATATAACCTTTATGGCAATAGGTCAACTACCATAATGCTATATAACTGCAAGTGTTATTTGTTTATTTCTCAAGCTAAGACAAACTAGGCAAAATTAGATTTGCGATGATGAAACCATCAGAACATTGACCGAAAATTTCATCTGGTATCTCTAAATATCACTATACAGAAAAACTGCAAGGAGTATAAAACAGTGAGTACTTATACCCTTAAGATTATATATTATCCTAGTATTATCTTAAGCGTTGAACAAGCAATTTGGATTCAAGTACAAGCAATGAAATAAGGTGACATAATGAAAGAATACTAAATCTCCTATTATAGTTTATATAAAAACGCGTTTAAAATCGATTTTAATGAATTCATGAATAAAAGCTATAGTATAAAATCTTTTGAGCAATGATGTTATGATAGGTCTCCTTATTATATACTAATGTCAAATATTATAACCTTGTTACCAGGTGTTATCGATCTGCAATTCTATGAAAAATTTAGGTTTACTTAAATTCGCATCAAGTATCAGGTAATGAAGTGATGAACTATACCCATTTTTATATCACATTGCCTATAATAAGTTCTACATTTACTATGGTGAAGTGTTAACTCCTGTTTTACCATCGCTACCATTGTTGCCTCGTGCACCGTCTGAAGCAACAATACCAGCATCAACCACTATGACCTGTACTTGCACAGTGCCACTAGTACCATCTAACCCTTTACTACAGTTTATGCCATTTAAAAGCATTACTGTGTGGACAACGTATTTATCCTTCACTTTTAAAGCATTTTCGATGTTTCCACCATTTCCATAGAGTCCTGATTTAGGAGTAACCAACATTGAATTATCACGACCTCCAATACCACCACTTCCGACATTTCAGCCTTCTGCCGTCATTTCCAGCATTTGCACCTTCTCCACCAGTCAAACTAATTAGTCTAGTGCATTACTAAAAACGGACATGCTCAAACCTCGCGACTTTAATAATGATATTAAAATAATATCCGAAGTAACATGCAAATGCTTAACTTTCTTTAAAGGAAACGCATATGAATGAAAATAAATTTTAGCAAATTGCGTAATATTGTAATTTTGCTTTTCTATGGCAGGTCGAACTATTGGATTGTCCTGCTGATTCACAAGACTCACTGACTTGGGCTTTTCAATTTTTTCCCAAACCGCGCCGATATAGCAATCATAGTATATGCAATTTGTTGTATAGTCCCATCCTGCAAACATATATCCATCGCGTTTGATTGTGGGCGGTTCCACGTTCGATAGAGCACTCACTCTAAGATTGTCAGTGCCATCTGTTATTATTCCTCCATTTGCCACAAATACAACGTTATACTCTAAGCGAGTGTAATACAACAAGATCTCTGTTGCGCCACTATCATCAATTGCAGTTTCTGTAATACTTAGTTCTGGGTTAAAATCATAATGTTCAAATATAGGTGGTGCTACAGATAGCACATCACCAATCAGCCCTTTTGAATCATAACTTGCTTCTTTCATTAATGCATATCCATTCTCGGACAATTTCTCTATCATAACTTTAACTGAATATTTAGCATAACTGTCTAATTCCCATGTAGCGACCAGAACGTGTTTTTCTGCATTTTTTAGACTAATAGAAGATCCAATTGGATAAAATGTGTCATCTAACCGCCAACCAGTTAAAATATATTTTTCCGCTTTAAACATGTCGCTTGGCAATGAATAATCACTGAACGGTGCAACACTTACAGTTTTTTCAGTGCTACTATGCATTTCGCTTTTGAAAATCAAAGTATTATCTGCAAATGCCCATACAGCGTAAAGTTTAACAATCGGTTCAACTCCTATGTTGAAGAGTGCGCCGTCTAAATATTCAACAATCCCATTTTTAGAAGTTCCCCAACCAGAAAACGTAAAGCCCTCTTTACCGTAAGCGTTCAAATCGAGGTGTTTGTCCGTGTCACTTAAGAAAACACCATCTTCCATTACACCAGAATCAGCACCATTTCCGTCATAGACAAGTTTGTTTTGATTTGGAATCCAATTAACAAACACCGTATAACCACTAAAAGTTGATTCAGTGGCATTATCAAATATTATAGTTACATCTGTCACAGGATCAGCAACATCGTATGTTGGCGAAGCAGAAAATCCATTAAATGTGTATCCTGCTTTTGCTAGCTTCTCTGCAATAGCATATTCTACTAGCAATTTCATGATGTTAGTGGCAGAAAGACGTGCAACAGAAAATTTTCCATGCGCAACGGTAATTTTACTGGCATTAGGACACCAAATAATGTATAACGGATACCCTGATCCAGAGTCATGCAAAATTTCCGAGCTACTATTTTTAATAGCTAAATTAGTGTAATCTGAATCGGATGTTGATCCAATGTTAGATGACAGATCTTCCGAGTAGATAACTTTAGAGAAAGTTGCCTCCCGTGTATCATACTGGTAGATGTCAGTTATAGATTCAGTCCATTTGGCATAAAGGAGAACATCAGACGTAAATACACGTTTGTCAAAATACGATGTTGTAACTTGAATTTCACCGTTGTTTGTTTGCACAAACCAACCGTAAAAGTATAAGCCTTCTTTTTGAGGCGGATCTGGAAATGATATTTTAGCAGTGTCAGACTCAAAATAGACAAAATCATCGACCATGAATATAACATCATGAACTGCATAACTTATGCGTAATGCGATAGCCACTATCGCATATACGATTGCAATTACCGCACAGATGGCTATGATTTTTTTCGCTTTCAATTTGATCACCACACAATTCGGGAATGCCCGAAAATTGTATGTATATATTGTATACTAAAATATGCAATTTGTAAAGAGTTAATAAAATTTTGGATATTAATGATATGCAACTTAGTCACTCTATCTATTTTCACATACAAACGTAAAAGATGTGATATGCTAGATTACCTCTTTTATTAATTCCTAAATTAATATGCATTGGACTTTGATTTTTTCTACCTTAATAAATGTAGGCAGTAGCACAATTAGATTTTTATAGGCGATAATTTCATCAAACAGGTATCTTCAAATTTAAAAATGCAATTTGGGTTGATTTACTGCTACTTGAAAGAAATGGTTCAATTTTAGGATTTGGTCATCCGCTTTAATTATTCTTATTTTATAGATTATAATCAATATAATATAATTTAAAGATTATCCTGCATTTGATGACTTGATTTTATGATCTTAAAAGGTGTTTTCATTTTTCATTGCGAACCTGTTAACCATCAATCGCAAATTAAGCTATATGAATAGTGCTGTGTTGTCCAATGTATTTACAAGATATATAATTGCACTATATAATTGCAAGTGCTGTGAGAGGCATAATATGAGCGAACAAAGGCAAAAAATGTGAGGTTAACTACTAAACTGTGACTTGTTGTAGTCTGCTCTAGTTAGTGTATATGATAATTGCTAGTTAATACTAATTAAGAGTCACTCTAATTATGTTGCAAATATGCTTTTCACTCGATTTGCTAACTTATATTAGTCACACAAGTAAGTTTGAGAAATGGCATAATTAACTAAATCTAGATAAAAGGAGGCGCTTTCTTCAAGGATGCGACGTGAGGCAATAGGGTAATGCTTGAATTTAGGCACATGTTTAGATTGGAAATGTCGTGGATTTTTAATTGATGCTCATGATATAGTGTTAGTTGAGATAAGAGTTATTGCTAATTTAAGTTATTACTTGCTGATGTAGTATAAGATAGTCTTTATGTATAGCATTGGACATTAGATTTGAATTTGGCTCTTGCTTACTAGAGGCAAAAGTAATTTACAGTATCAAGCGTTAAATCGGATTTCAATTGCTATTCAGCAACATTAAATGATTGCCAGGTTTAGAGAGACTATAAAACTTAATAATGGATAATATTTAATGAGGCATAAAGACTGCTGTGTTTTGTGTTCACTGCGATGGTTTTAATTTGATTGTGGCAGAGATAATTACTTTTCTGATCGTGCTAGTGAAGATGAGTCTTTTATTTTGCATTAAGGCAAATAGCAAAAAACGTGTTAATCCAAAAAGATAAAATAAATGCTTGATATTAGTGAATTTTTGTTTTACAATTATATTTGACATATCAGATTAGAATAGGATCGATCCAATGGAATATATATCTCTAATGCAAGCTAGTCGAGAATGGGGTATTAGCGAGTCAAGACTAAGCACACTCTGTGCTAAAAACATGATAGATGGTGCAATTAGAAAAAACGATTCGTGGCTTATCCCAGTTATTGCAAACGCACCAGATGATGCGCGAGAATCATACGAACTTGCGCTGTCGCATAATTTAAACGAATCATATTTTAAAGACATTGATGACACTCTACAAGAGTTAAAATTAAGAGGTCCGATGAATGAATATACACTTCGTAGCATTAATGAGGATCGCAATCTTAGATGGATATACAATTCTAATGCCATTGAAGGGAATACCTTAACACTACGAGAAACTCAAATTATTTTAAAAGGAATAACTATTGGCGGTAAGTCGGTAAAGGATCATTTGGAGGTCGTAAACCACAAAGACGCAATCTTTTTTCTAGAGGAATTAGTTAACGCGGGATCGGAACTAACAGAGCGAGATATTAAAGATTTGCATTCGTTAATACTAAAGGGCATTGATCAAAAAAATGCTGGAAAGTATAGGAATGCAAATGTGATTATTAGTGGTGCAAGGCATGTGCCTCCTCAACACTACCTACTACAAGAATTGATGAGCAAATTAATTAACAAATACCAAAGTTGGCATAATTTGCATCCAGTAGTTCGTGCCGCTTATCTGCATGGCGAATTTGTCAAAATTCACCCATTTATTGACGGAAACGGAAGAACATCTAGGTTGTTAATGAATTTCGAACTTATGAAAGCTGGTTATTTGCCGATCATAATTTTGCAAGAGACAAGGAATAAATATTACGATGCTTTAGACAAAGCGCATACAACATTTGACTACACTGATTTTATAAAAATGATTGCAGACTACGAGATAGAAACTATTAAGTTTTATTTAAGTATGTCCCAATAAATGAGATCATCAAATTACGACTTTGTAACTCTTCCGCTTTCAAAATAAGTTGAATGGGGTGCAAGAACGTTTAGCAGTGGCGCACAAATGGACAAAAATGGCATATATCATGACAAATTATGGAGTGTATGCATTCAGTTAAAATGTGAATATATTACAAACTATTATCTTCGAATAATTCAATACAGGCAATGGTTCCAGTGCTTGTCTAACTTTACTCGGCAGAGAATTTATCAGCATATTTGCATTAGTAGACACATAGGCATCTCATTATCTCATTGGGTATTTATGCTGTTTTCAAGCGTGACTCCACTATGTTGGGGTGGCGCACGATCTCTTTTAAAGATTATCGTCTCATTGACACCTAATTCAATTGTTTGGTTTTTTATATAATTGACATACTGTTTTGATACGTTCAACTTGGCACTAGCGCTTATGCTACAAGGCGAGGTGTTGACACGATGTGACACCATCTAACAGTTTAATTTATATATTATAATTCAAAAGCATTAATGCATTGTAGGTCTATAAACGCATGTGCTTAATTTTCAATCTAATTGAAATAGGATCTTAAGGCACGTATGCAATCAGCCCATATAAAATTTACAAGTATGCAACTGTCAACTTGCGAATTTAACTTCTATTTCATATTACAAATGGCTTTTGTTAAATCGTAATATTAAATTTGAATTTTAGATAAATTGGGGAAGTTTAAAATTGCTTAAATTTAGAGTATAATCGTTAATATTGTAAGTTGTTTGAGAGCAAAAATGATTTTAGAGGAGTCACTACATTAAAAGAGCGTGTCAATTTAAATTGACACGCTCGAGGTTTAAATAATACTTTTCAAAATCCTTATATGTTGACTGTGATTTTAGTATCTGCTACGTCTTGGTTGACCGTAGTTACTAGATGGGCCGCTGTTTCTTGGTGCACCGTAGCCACCGCCACTGTGACCATCATTTCCGCGTTGTGCTTGCTTTTTTGCTTTGCGACAATCTGAACAACGTACTGGGTCGTTGCCAAAGCCTTTCTCTTTAAAAAACTCCTGTTCGCGAACTGTGAATATAAATTCACGTCCACAATCTTTGCATATTAAAGGTCTGTCCTGCATGGTTGATATCCTCCTTCTAAGATTATTCCCAAACTTAATTTAGCGATGTCCATTCTTACGGAATAATCTTGATCTGATATCGGCAGAAAATAGGAACATATAATAAATTGGTCTGTATTTCGATAATTAAATTTTGGTTCTAATGAACCAGATTAAGACATAATGAAAACGCTTTCCATATAGTTTTTCAGCGCCTCAGTGGCCTCCTCCATTTTACTCTCGTCATTTGCTAGGTCATCGTGTCCCGCATTGAATTCAAACAACTTTACGCGGGTAGAGCGATTTGTTGCGAAATTTTGCACTATTTGTATGTCGTATAGTGTGTCATTAATGCCATGATACAAATGAACCATTGGGCTAGTAGTTTTGAAATACTTCTCAGGCGAAATTTCTACAAGAGAATCATAAACACTACCTGTTTTTGCAATAATGTCAGCTATATCGGACATGGTAATTGGGTTGTCTGTTGATCTACCTGCTAATTTTGAGACTAGCGCTAGGCGATTTTGCTTTATGATCTCTTCTTCATCGGAGAGTTCTGCGTTTGCATCAGTACTGAACGGATAAAAACTAGGATCTGTGGGATCTGTAAAAATAGACTGACCAACGACTAATTCTATTGGTATAGGACTATTAGTCTCTTTATATGCGTATAGCATTGCAAGATAACCACCAAAAGAATATCCCATTATTCCCGCTTTGTTCAGATCTACGCGATAAGTTGCTCTGTTGTCACGCAAAAATTTAATTGCGTTACGTATATCACTTAACATATTATCTACTGTTTTATCAGTTCTGTATTTCACTACAACTGCAGTAAACCGGGATGATCCGTTCTGAATCAATGCATCGGTTAGCGCCTCGATGTTTTCATCTGACTTTACCGTAGAGGTTTCTGACATACCATCATCGCCCAAGAAAATTGCTACATAAGCATCTGACGTCATCTTATCTAGACTGTGTGGCAAATGAATATCCATTTTTTGTTGGGGATCTGAGCCATACGCTACTGTATAGTCCATCTTTGTATTGTCGAACTCATCTTCTGGTAGTGGTTCTTCTGTACCACCATTGTCAATGCGACCGTTTGTATTGGGTTCATTACATGCGAACAGTACTAGGCAAAAGACCAAAACTATTAAGATCAGTAGGATTACCTTGAGCTTCGTTTTCATGTCCTTGAGTATATCATAATCAATTAATATTAGTCAATAGCAATATAGCATATATCTTAAAAATTTACTAAGTTTGTAGCTGAATATCAAAAAAACGAGTGTTAGGGGCGAACCATCTTTATGTTTGTTGAATTCTTCACGATTGAGCATATTCATTTTGGCTAGATGTAAATGACCTGTTGTGCGTTTTATGTATGTGCAATTATTGGCAATTTGTATTTTAGTTAAACAATTATTTGACAAAGGCATAGTAATAAGCTTAAAATTAATAGAGGTAATTTGCTGTTACAATTTATCTAGTTATCTTTTAAATTGTAGGTTGCAAGTTCTTAACAGAGTTACAACTCTCTTTCCGCTAATCCTTTTTAGGAACGCAATGATGCGCAGGCGAACAATCACTACACGAAAACGCAAAGACGCGCGAATACTCTAATCGTTTCTACACTAATTTATTGTAGTAATTGAAACATACAAACGGAGGAGACGACATGAAGAAAATTGACGCTAGAGGCAAGATATCATTTTTCTCAAAAATATGCTACGGCATGGGAGAAACGACATTTGGCGTTACTAACACTATACTAAGCGTGTATCTTTTAATAATGCTGACTGATTATCTTAAAGTCAGTTCTCTATGGGCGACACTAATTGTCGCTATAGGTATTGTATGGGATGCAATAACTGACCCTATAGTTGGATACCTTAGTGATAATTCGGGTGGGCGTTTCGGACGCAGACGCCGTTTTATTTTAATATATGCAATTCCGTTGGGCATTAGTTTTATAATGCTTTGGATGATACCTACTATATTGCCAGTGGTTACGTCAGAGGGATTAAAAATTTTAACCATCCTACCGTTATACCTATGCGTTATTACATTCTTAACATTAATTAATGTGCCGTATGGATCAGTTATTATGGAAATGACGGATGATTATGATGAGAGAACAGGATTAACAGGTTTTAGGATGGTAAGTTCTGCGTTTGCGACTCTTGGATCTATATTTATTGCAGATACAATACTTGGCGAAGGTCCAATATATCAAACTGGTGGCAACTTAATTTACGTAGGAATTGTGTTTGGCATATTAATTATTGTTACTACTCTGCTATGTTTTTGGGGTACTTTTGAGCGACGACAAACACTTAAGCCACTAACAAAGCCAAAATTTGATTTCAAGAAATATGTAATATTATCCTGGAAATCCAAACCTTTTAGACAGGTAGCAATAGCATATCTATGCGCGTTCACAGTGATTGGACTGTTGCAAACGTTGCTACAATATTATTCGACATATTGGTTGCGTGCTCCAGAACTATTTGTCGTCCTTGCTGGGATGGTGTTAATATTAGCAATACTCAGCACACCTGCGTGGGTGCAAATATCCAAGAAGTTGGGCAAGCGAATGGCATTTCTCATAAGTTGTGGGTTGTCCGTTGCTTCTTTAATAGGTATTTTCTTTATACCTCAATTAGAAACAGCAGATTTCTTTGCCGATATGATAAAAACAATGGCGGTAATGCCTTTCTATGGGTATGTGTTTATATTCTTCTTGGGAATTGGTATAGGCGGTATTCAGCTTATTCCATTTAGCATGATGCCTGACGCAATCAATTTCAGCATGAAATCAGGGGATATGGATGAAGGTGCTTACTATGGTATAGTGACATTTGTTCAAAAATTAGGCATGGGAGTTGCCACCATGTTAATAGGTCCTGCTTTAGCTTTAGCTCATTATCAAAACCCGCCGACAGATTGGCCATCCGAAACACTGTTCCAACAAGCGGCATCGGCGAACCAAGCGATACGTGGTCTTTTCGTAGGATTATCTATAGTCGTAATCGCTATAGGTGCTATCTCTGTTATTAAATACACCGTTGATAGAGATGCTTTGCGCAAGAAAATGGAATCTCCTGATTTGCCAGGCGAGGGTCCAGATTTTGAAGAGTCTAATAATGAGGGAAATTCTACTGATATGTCGACTGACACTGTCACCACAGCTGATATTAATAAAGATACCTTTTAACATTTCACTAATAGTAATATAATTTATATTGAGGCATTATGCGGACAAGGCATAATGCCTTTTTAGCTTGCACATTTGCCAATGCTAGATAAGACGATAGCGCATTTTGCATTAGCATCGACAAAACTAGTGCATTTTCGACATACTTAGTTTATTTATTCTTGCTCTATCCCGTTATACTAAATACAACATCTTAGGAGCGCGCAAGTGCAGTCGCTCATATGAAATGAGGACATCTTATGAAATATGAAATGACAGGCAGTTCATTGCTTGTACATTTGTCAGGTGATCTTGATCATCAAACATCAGCAAGTCTACGTACAACAATAGACAAACTCTTATCGCTTGGTGGATATTCTGAAGTAGTTTTCGATTTGAGCAATGTTACGTTTATAGACAGTTCTGGCATTGGATTAATATTAGGACGCTACAAATTATTAAAATCATTGAATAAGACGATGAACATAAAATCCCCGACTCCGTCAGTTGATAAGATGCTGACGGTAAGCGGTATTTATACGATAATACGAAAAATTTAGTGGAGAAAATTATGGACTCAATAACACTTGTCATAAAAGCGATCTCTGAAAATATCAGTCTATCAAGGACACTTGTTGCTGCTTATGCAGCAAGATGTAATCCTAGTTTTGAGATTATCAATGATGTTAAGACCGCCGTCTCGGAGGCTGTAACAAATGCCGTAATTCACGCATATAATGGAGATTTCGACAAAGAAGTAAGTATAAACGCGCATATAATAGACAATATTTTAAGTGTGAGTGTAACGGACTGTGGTGTTGGAATAGCTGATGTCGAAAAAGCGACACAAGGATTTTATACAACTCGTCAAGACGATGAATGCGTTGGATTAGGATTCACTATAATGAAAACTTTCATGGACACGTTAGAGGTAAAATCGACACTCGGTACTGGTGTTAGTGTCATTATGACGAAACGACTAAGCAATGGCAAGTGCGAGGAATAGATGTTTCAAGGTGAACAAATTCTGCTAAGAATTACGGATGCGCAAAACGGGAATGAAGAAGCTAGATCTGAAATAGTTGAGCGCAACATGCCACTAATCAAGAGCATTGTAAGACGATATCGAAATAGACAAATCGAGTACGATGATTTAATTCAGTTAGGCACACTTGGATTAATTAAAGCAATAAACAATTTTGATTTGTCGTTTGGTGTACAATTCTCAACATATGCCGTGCCGTTGATAATCGGCGAAATAAAACGTTTTATTCGCGATGACGGTGCTATTAAAGTTAGCAGGCAAATAAAGACGATGCTTATAAAAATTAATCGCTACATGGCAGAATTTAGAAACAGAGAAAACCGTGACCCATCAATAGATGAAATTAGCAAAGTGTTCGACATTGACCGTGCTGAAATAATTTTTATATTAGAAAGTGCTAAATCACCCGTTTCCATTTATTCTGAAAATGATGACGATGGGTTGTCAATCTGTGACCGAATAGCTGACAAAGAGGATGCATATGACGCTATTGAACGCTTGGTGCTCAAAGACCTCATTAACACATTGCCTACTCGCGAAAAAAAAATAATTTTACTTAGATACTTTAGAGATAAAACGCAAAGTGAAGTAGCAAAAGAATTGAACGTAAGTCAGGTGCAGGTTTCAAGACTTGAGACACGCATTCTCTCGAAGTTGAGAACAACACTAACAGCAAAATAATGTAATTGATAGAGCATAAGTAGCATATTATTTAGATATGCACAAAGGAATAACTTTAAAGATTCATCCATCTTTTTGGATATTGTTGACTGTTACATTCTGCACTGGTAGCATTACATATCTCTTGTATGCCGTTGTGTCTGTAATTCTACATGAACTAGGACATGCATGTGCAGCATATAGTAGAGGATATTATCCTGACACAATAACGCTAACCCCACTAGGAGCAACTCTTAGTGGCATGAGTAATATTTCTAAAGATGATATGTTTTCTATCGCTTTAGCAGGACCACGCATAAATATATCCATTGCTACGTGCGTTGTATGTATTTGGTGGTTTTTTCCAGTAATGTATGGATACACTCTGCCACTTTATGAGATAAATTTAGCACTAGCTGTTTTTAATCTATTACCTGTGTTGCCACTAGATGGCGCAAAGATTGTGTTGTCGTTTGCTGGGAATGCGCAAAAAGCAGTACGCATGATGAAGACATTTAGTATTATATTGTCCTGTATATTCTTTATAGGATACCTTATATCCCTGTTTTATAATGCCAGCATCATGTTGCTACTTGTAGGATGTAGCGTGTTTATATCTTCAATAGAGCAAACTAAATCAGAAAGCTTCGTTCATGTTGCGACTCTTTCATCCTTTTTGAGAGTTAAAGACCAACCACTGGAGATAAAAACATTCAGAGTTTCTAGTGTTACAACGCTGTTGCGCATTTTGCGGCAAATTCGGAAATGCCATTACGCGCTTTTTTATATTGAAAATGATTGTTCAGAAATTATCGCAAAATTAAATGAACAAGATGTATTTCAAATATGCCAAAGCTACAGTTTGCATACGCAATTAAAAGAGGTTGACCTTTCATCTTACTCAAATTGAAATAAAGGAAACTAACAAGCACCCGAAATTATTGTCAATACTCTGTTGTTTTGTATTTGGTACTTAAATTTAAGCAGGAAAATTTTTGCTGCTTCTTAATTGTATTACTGATAAATTGACCGCTTCCACCAACGAGTTTTGCGTTAATTTACATATTGTCTATTGTTTCAAGAACCTTTATATACTTGTTCCATTTAATAGTGTAATTGGGACACTTGCAAGAGCAATTATAAGCGAATAATTCACTTAATAAGGTTCGTCATATGCGCTTTAATATAGTTTATAAATGACGGATTAGGTTTTGAAGTGCATATTGACATTTTCTACACTTTACTTGAGTATAAGTCTAATTCACGGATCGGTTTTTAGTAGGAGAGAAAGTGGAATGCGCCTTGTGACTAAAAGAGCAATTAGAAGTCCATTGTTGCACTGAATATTTGCTCACAAGAGAGACTAAAGAGCAGTTAATATTTATATTTAAGGAGTGCTGAATTTATAAACTGAAATTCTGGGGACAGACTTGCCAATTTTGAACATTTGTTTAAAAGTCATATGTCTAGCATTATGAAATCATTTGTGTGTAAGGTTATATTTCCAATTATTTATTGAAATCAGTTATAAATAGCAATTAATGTCCTATGTTTTTTTATGTAATTTGTTTATTTAATTGCTAAATTGCACTCTATAGTGTAGTATATACATATATGGATACTAATCAATCGATGTTCGCATATCTTAAGGAAAGTTGTAGCGACCTAGAAAAAACCAAAATAATATATTTTGGGCGAAAATTTAAAGCAAGGGAAATGTTCTATGAGATAGAACGAGTCGGGAATTTTCTAAAAAGCTTAGCCCCGAAGGGCAAGCCTTTTGTAGTTTCTATTGCGTTGCCTAATATGCCAGAAGCCGTTTTTGCTCTGTATGGTACTAATGCTATTGGCGCAATCGCTAATCTTATGCATCCGCTAATTGCGGCACCAGCTCTTATAAAGAATTTAACAAAAACCAAGTCAGATGTGATTTTCATATACGATAAACTGTACGCACAAGTAAAGCAACGTATTCCTCAGGATGTAAAGTGCATTGTTTGTAGTGTTTCGAGGCGCATGGGACTAGTGTACAAATTGGCAGTTAAATCTACAGAACCTATGCTTAGGCACACTTTTAAGTACGATCATATGCCAAGGCAAGAAGAATTTGTGCACGTTGACGCGGAAGCCGATGCCCCAGCTGTTTATCTTCATAGTGGTGGAACAAGTGGCGAACCTAAAACAGTAGTGTTGTCCAACCGAGCATTGAATTCACTATCAACTGATATTATCAGTTCGGTATATCAATATTCTGATACATCATACAAAGAAACAGACAGCATGTTAATGTGTTTACCAATATTCCATGGATTCGGGTTAGGTGTATGTGCTCATACGATACTGGCGCATGCACACGTTGTACTAATGCCGAATTTCAATGTTAACTTGGCAATTAAATTCATTAAGAAGTATAAAATATCTCATATAGCTGGTGTGCCTGCTATGTACAGAAAAATCCTTGAGAATAAGAATTTCAAAGGTGATTTCAAATGCATAAGTCATGTCTTTTGCGGAGCTGACAAACTGCCATCAGAATTAAAAACGCTTTTTGATAATAAATTGCGAGAGCTGGGTAGCGATGCCGAGATTTGTGAGGGGTATGGATTAACTGAAACCACTACGGTATTCTCTCTCAACCGACCTGGCAGAACGCGAACTAACTCACAAGGGCAACCACTCATGGGTAACTTTGTGCTTGTGGTGGATGAGAATAATAAAATTTTACCGCATGGACAATGTGGCGAATTGTTGTTGCAAGCAAAAGCATGTATGACTGAATATCTTGATGACACAGAAGCCACAAAAGCGACTTTTCTAGAAATAGATGGTAAGAGGTGGCTTAAAACAGGCGACTATGGATGCGTTGACGATGATGACTACATTTATTTCAAAGAACGCATCAAACGCTCAATCAAAATAGCAGCGGTTAATGTTTTTCCATCTGAAATAGAGGAAGTCGTAAATAAACTGCCTGAAATCAAGGAGAGTTGTGTTGCTCGTGCGACAATAAATGGCAAGCCGCATACTAAGCTTTTCATTGTATTAAATGCTGAATTCACATATAACGAAAAGATAGCGAAAAAAATTCATCGCGAAATTGAAAAACATATATCTCACTATGCAATACCTAAAGAGATCATATCGTGTGAGGAATTATATCATACGGCAATAGGCAAAGTAGATTATGTGCGCTATGAACGTGAATTAGAAAACAAAAAGAAATAATCATTTTTGTCACAACTCATAAGCATTTGCTTGTTGCAAAAGACGCAGTGTTGAATTACAAACAATGAAAAGCCTATTAGACTACAGTTTTAAGCATGTAGTCGCACGGCTTTAATTGCTTTGAATAACAAGTCATGATTAAAACCTGTGAGCTACCTGCTCACGCTAAGAGGCAAATATGATAGACTAAAGCTTTTTATGTGGACTAGTAGTTGCTATAATTTAAGCACATTCCTCAATTATGAGCAAATAGTCGCTGACACGCTTGCATGGTAATTCTAGAGTTTCTTTTAATTTTGAACTTGTTGTCAGTGCTTTTTTCGTTGCAAAGTTTTTGTGTTTGTTGCTTTATTTGACATGCTGGCTTTGTTTCGATATAATGGTTATAATCGAAGTTAGATATCTTGCTTGGAATTAGCATGCATATCTATTGGTGTCATTGCATAAAATGAAGCAATTGTATTACATGCTGGCACGCGTAGCGAAGTTGATGTATAAAACCTATGCATTGTTAAAGGGCGCACTAGACTTTGCTTGTGCATGTCGAGCCTTTAGATTCTTTCGAATCTAAAAGTTGCTATACTTCGGTTAGATACTGTATCACTTGTAGTGTATAAAAACAATAATGCTCGCACTTGTTGTGCGAGGGAGAAAAATTTAAGATGTGAGGTCCAACACATGGCAAAGGTATTAATAACTGGTGGGGCTGGTTTTATCGGTTCTCATATAACGGAAGCGTATTTAAAAAAGCAATATGAAGTTGTTGTCGTTGATGATTTAAGTTCTGGTCGTCTTGAAAATCTATCAGATGTAATGAGCAATAAGTTGTTTCGTTTTTATAAGACGGATATACGCAATGCAGATGAAATGGAAAAGATTTTTGCTGATGAAAAGCCCGATATTGTTTCTCATCACGCTGCACAGAAATCAGTACCACACTCTATAGACGCACCGATTGAAGATGCAGATAAAAACGTGATGGGTTTGCTAAACGTATTGGCACTTGTTGGTAAGTATAAAGTCAAAAATGTATTATACGTATCGTCAGGTGGTGCTTTGTCAAAACCTATAATCGGGGATGAAAAATCGCGTGAGAGTGATTATCCACAAATAGAATCACCCTACGCAGTTACAAAATTTGCTGGCGAGAATTACGTTAAAATATATTCTTCATTATATGGTTACAAGTATTCAATACTTAGATATGCTAATATTTATGGTCCACGACAAATCGCCGATGGCGAGTGTGGAGTAATACCGATTTTTGTTGGCAACGTGGTAGCAAATAAGCCTTCTATATTAATGACGTACGCAGATATGCCTAGAGGTTGTACTCGTGACTATGTTTTTGTCGGTGACGTTGTAGAAGCGAATATGCTTTTAACTGAAAAACCTGTCAATTGTCCTGTAAATGTAGGAACTGGCATTGAAGTTTCCATGATGGACATTTATGAAGCTATTCTAACCGTATTTGAGTCGACACAACCGATCAAAGTAACGGGTCCTAGATTGGGTGATATTAAACGCTCTGTATTGGATGCAAGTCGATTGAAAAACCTTGTCGGCTGGAGTCCTAGTGTAGATTTAGTCAATGGATTGCGCATCCTTAAAGACTCAATGGCAAAGAAATAATATTCACAGTTACTAGATAACTTATGCTATTTTTATATTTGAAGTTGATTAGAGAGCGAAAAATTTCAAAATTTAAATGAGCAAACGACTAGTTAAATTTGCACTCCTAGTCAAGATTAATATACAAAAACAAACACGGCTTAGGGCATCCTAAGCCGTGTTTTGAAATAATTCTAAATTACAAGTTATGGTGAACGCATAGGAGTCTGAGCGAACATCAGCAAATTACTAAATGAGCAAGTTTGCTGAACACATTAAAATTTACATGTTTCTTTAAGAGTTGCTTTTATTTTTTCAATGTCTGCCATGGTTATTTCACGAGTAGGCAATTCTACACCAAACGCAACTAATATTAGACCTAGATCATCAGAGATTTCATTTAGCTCGTAGATCTCATCGTCAAGTTCAGCTGCATAGCATGAATATAATGCCTTTTTAATTCTCTCAAACGATAGTAATTCGGGAACGTAATCGCTATCTGAATTATAACTTTTTAAGTACTCGGATACTTTGTACTGTATAATTCTTATAATTAACAAACCAATATAGCAAATCGCAAAATGCGCATTCAAGTTTTTATGATCATGAACAAAACGTCTTCTGCCACCTAATCGATTCTTGAAAATTTGCAGGGAATCGCCAAATCGCGATAATTGTCTATATTTGGCTATTATTTCTTCATCAAGAGTATCAACTTCTGAAGTTAGAATTGTATAATAATACTTTGAATTATCGCCTTTAACACAATTACTAATGCTAAGAGATTGAGCAGTTTCGCGCCCATCCACACTAGGCTCATATTGGTTTAAAAAATGTGTATCGCTTTTAATACATATTATTTTTTCTACCATCTCGAATGATTTACCAAAATCGCATTTGACGCTTCGTTCTATTATTTGAGACTTATACATAAAATCGTTTTTTGAACTACATTTATAATCGTCATCATTAAAGGCCCATGCATTAATTGACGCTTCACTATTCTTAAGACTTTTAGAAACGATGTAACCGCCGTTAATGGAAACGATGTGTGCTAAATCATATTCATAATTTAATCCACCATCGGAAACTATTATTTGTTTAGGTGTTTGTGTGTCGTTTGTGTATCTTTCTATAGGCGGACGCAGAATTTTGCTCATTTTATATGCAGGGAGCACTTTAAACGCTTCGGGCAAACCAAAACTATCTAGTATTAATGCAAGTTTGCCACTTCTCTCGGGCACTAATTCATTTAAGACATTTTCATCTTCTAAACCAGCACGGTCTATAGGATCATAATCCTCGTGATGCTTGTTATAATCGAGTTCGCGTGCCTTACCGTAAAGAGTTGCATCATAATAATGGATATTCGGATCAGCTGCTAGCGTTGTTTCTGCCAATTTGCTCCGTATATGTGTTTGAATAGTAGCACTAGTACTTCCGATGAAGTCGATAGTTTGGAACATGGTGATTGGACTAGTAATCTTTGTAAATTTCGGAATATAATTTTCACGAGCAGAAAATGCCGCTAATTTGGATCCTGGTGAAAGAATTTGCGAATACAGCAGCAATTCGAAAATATTACCTGGATCATTATTATCTGAGTTCTTATTTCTGATGTTTCGCAGCAACTCTGAGATTCCAAAAGCGTTGTAAATGCCTTGAAGAATCAAATATCCAATATTCTTACGTGCAATTGGTGTTTCTGTTTCAGGCTCTTCGCTATTTGCCGTGGTTGCAACAGGTGCATATTGTTGCAGTGCTTCAATTAAAGGATTCCCGTTCTTGAATGATTCACGGAGTCTTTGTAAATAATTGGGAAGTCCATCGTCAAAATCAGCAAGTGGACCTATAGGGTAAACTGTACGGCAAACCATCTTCCTGTACGTTGCATAATTTTCAAAATAACGCTCTCGAAGTATCAGAAATGGAGCACCAGCTTTAGTTTCGCAAACTATATACATATTTTATTCCTTATAATTGATATTATATATAATAACATATTAAATTCCAAATTGCAAAAAAAGCACTATTGCTAGCGCTTTTTTGCGAAAGATTATTACTATTTGACAATATAAGTTTAAATTGTTTTTAGTGATTTATATTGTGAAAAACTGTGCGGTGAACACGATTCCTATTAAAGCAATAACAACAATTATCCAATATATGACATACCAGACCTTTCCTAAACCTTTTGCAAAATTATGTGCTGCTAATGCTATTGTAAAGAGAAGCATTAGGTCTTTAATGAAGAGTAAAGCACTACGAGCCCCGCCGAAAACGCCAAACCCACTGAGTATCCACACTATGCCAGATAATATAAGAGTAATAAATGCGCAAAAAGCAATTGTCTGCCCTTTAGTAAGTCCTGTTGCCTTTGATTTCTTAGCCATAAATATAGCTCCTGTCTAACTATGATTGTTAATTATACTCTTCAATCGTTGCAAATGCAATTATTTTAATGATAAAAAACAGTTAGGTAATAAAAAATAACCAAAAATTAATAATCGTTTCAGTTTTATTAATGGAAACTTGCTGATAATATGAATAGTTGTAAATTAAACACTATGCTTACACCGTGTAAAGAGTGCCATTATGTCATAATAGTTTTGCGTGTGAGCGTGTCGGATTTTGCAATATTGACAATTATGCGTGTGTTGTGTTAAAATATATTAAGAGGAAATTGTTTTGCAATTAGTATGGCTAGGCAATTTACGAACAATATTGTAATTTCTGTGGAATTCATTTAGATTCTGCGGTGGGTGGGCTGGCATCACCTATCATGCACCTAAGTTGCAGGTTAAGGAGATATATCAATGCAACAGAACACAAAAACGAACTACCACCCCATACAAGGTCTCCCCATTTTATAATCTAAAATCAATAACGATGAAAAAGGGTACCTTTACAAATTACATCAAAACGCATAAAAATGCACTCCTTGTAATTATTGTTTGTGCAGTTGCTTTTGTTGTAATTATAACAACCACTAGCATTTTGATTTATTCTAGTTTCCGTAACAAAGTTCTAACCCCGCCACTTAACCTTAAATGCAAAGACAATACTTTTTTGTGGGTGGCCGATACGTCTGCAAAAGGTTATGTTTTAGATATTAGCGGAGAAATAATTGAAGTAAGTCAGAATAATTTCGACATGAGCAGTTTGAAGCCTGGTGATTATACCATCATGGTTAAAGCACTTCACAAAGATGGCTCAAAATACGATTCTGATTTTTCTGCACCGTACACTTTTACCATACCTCCTGTTTTATTATCTGTAGAGCCGAGTAAAGCGGTTACATTATCAAAAATATACGATGGCACATTAGATTATGGTGAGAGTATAATACTTGGCACACATTATTATTTAAGTGGAACTTCCCATGGCAGTGATGTTGATATTGCGATCACATCGGTTAAATATGACTATCAAACTGTTCTTGCTGCGAGCAAAGTAATAGTAACATACTCTGCCATAACAGTTGGTGTTGATTCTAAATATTACGTATTAGAAGCAGGCGAATTTGAATTAAAAGCGCGAATTTTACCCAAAGAACTTGAGGTGACACCGCCCACAATAACAAAGCAATTTGCAGATGCTGACATTTTAACTGACATCTTCTATGACACAGATTTAAATAAGGATATATCCCTTAAATACGTGCGTTCGTTTGGAGAAATGGTCGGGGAATACGATATTATTAGCGCAGTAGCTGGTGACTCTAATTATCGAATAAAGATAACAGAAAATAGCGGGAAAGGAAAATTTGAAATTGTTAAACGACAATTAACTATCAAGACTAATGATGTGACTATAACAAAAGTGTACGATGGGACAGCTGAATATTTCGATCTGTCATCTATTCGAAATGGCATCGAATACGAGATTGTATCGCTCATTGTAGGTTTTGGCGCTGGGATTAATATAACTTCTGTCATGTTCAATTCAGCAAATGCAAACGAAGCAAATAGTGCAACTGTATATTTCAATTTTGAAGCGGACAGTCAAAATGATATCTATAAAATAATATATTCATCTTTTGAGATAAGCGCTCAAATATTACCTAAGCAAATAAATTTATTTACACCTGGATTTGTTAAACAGTTCGGCGATGAGGAAGATCTAGCTGATACACTTTTCGACACTTCACTCGAGCAAAACATTCCAATTACA
>JAITLB010000117.1 GCA_031278175.1 Christensenellaceae bacterium | reverse complement strand
ACACTTCTCAAAAACAGTTAGCAAAGCCTGTTGAATTGAGAAACGGGAGGCACCTGCCCAATTCAGCAAGCATTGCCTGCTAAATTGGGAGACTAGATAAAAGAATGAAACTCTAAATGGGATTGAAAAGTATAACCTCAACTAAAAACATAGTTCCTAAGATATATTGGCAGACAGACACAGAAAAGCGTTCGGGTTGCGAGTTAATAGATTTATTTCCGAGCCGACTTAATACGGCTTTGATATGGCGAAATTAATAGGCAATGATAGCGGAGATTTTCGGACGGAAAGCGAGAATGTTTTATTTGACATATTACTTGTGCTTGCAAGGGCGAAACAAATAGTCACTTCTCAAAAACAGTTAGCAAAGCCTGTTGAATTGAGAAACGGGATAAGCGCTGGAATTTAGCAGGCATTGCTTGCTGAATTGAGAAACCACGATACAAAAGGCAAGCCAATCAGATTTTCAAGCTGATTAGGTGCACATCCACATTCGAAAACATATCACTGGGGCGCATTAAAACAAACACTTTAACTGTAATTAGTTTGCTAAATTGAGAATAATTTTAATAGTGCCGCTTAAGTTAATCTTTCATTTATTGCACTTAAACGGACATTTTTTCGATTAATTATCGTGGTCCCAATAATCCAAATCAACATAAAAGCAATACATGACACCACCGCAATTATAAAACCTGGTAGTGATAGTGTGCCGTAGTCTAGATACTTGCCTACTAATGCACCCATTGTCGGCAACAGCGTGTTTATTACCAATAACAAGGCATATCCTATACTCGCGCCCCCTAAGCCCACTGTGGTGCTCTCACTTAGTGAAAATGCAGTATAATCTCCTCGCGCCATGCCACATAATCCGTATATAATGTATTCGCGATGTCTATCATAAATTGCAACAACCGAAATGTTAATTAAACCCAAAAGCGAAATTAAAAATATCGCTACTTGCAATAATCCTAATAATGCGGAAACTCCTTCGGCTGTATCTGCAACACCTGCGTATGCCCACTCATTGTATCTTAATGCGTATATATGCCCTGCTTTTCCACTAATCGATCCAATGTTTTCGGCAACATCTCTAACCTCGAGAAAAAGCAGGTTCTCCGCCTCGGGTGATAATCCTTGCTCGATTTCAACTAAAAATGTTGCGGCATCTGTCATCATATCAAAGTCTGAAATTTTTACGTAAGCCACTCTATCATACTCAGTACTCGTGTAGTCTACACCGACAATTAAAAATGTAAAATCATATTTAGCAAAATCTTCAGCTTGTGCGTCAAATGTGATTATGTCACCTATTTTCCACTTGTTTTTAATCATCAACTCAGAATTAATTATCGCTGGATGCTCCGTAGCGTTCCAAAGTGTTTGTGTGTCTTTTGACAGTCCACCTGGACATGCCATCGCTACCGAATTAAAATCACGCGCTCCGTATACATTTATATATGAATCTTCATCATCAACACTACCGCCTGGAGTAAGCAGAGTTCCTACATTTAGATAACCGACTTGCTCGACACCATTAATTAGTGTTATGGTATCCCGAACTTGGTCATACCCTGGAATATCTCTCTTTTCGAGCGTAACTAAAACATAGTCTGATTGGAATCTTGTATTATAGGGAATGACTGCTATCTTGACCATATCTATGACGGATATCACTACAAAAGTAAATGCTATTACAGTCGTGAGCAATATTGTTATCGACTGTAGCGATTTGTTTCGTGGTGGTGTGTGTGCGCCTAAACCAAAAGCACTCCCCGCCTTGATCTTGCGTAGTACAAAGCCTATAAATGTTAGCACTGGTTGCGTTGCAAAATAAATAACTAGCACAGATGTGACTACTAGAATAGCACTCACAATGACTACCGCTATCCCTGATAAAAATTTAATGGTTATTGCTAGACCTGTAATAATTACAACAGACGCTATAAATGCCACTGGATTGGTTTTTCTGACCAACCGTTGACTGCCAGCCACAAGTTCGCGCATAGAGCGTTTTGCCGTGCCGATAATAGGTGCTAGACAAGCAAGTAGCGATACAAAAATTGCTATAAGAGCACTTACTAAATATTTCCAAAAAGGATATGTCAAGATCTCGGAAGCACTACCTAACAATGCTTGTCCTGCTATTTGCATTATTAGTCTGCCTGTAATTAATCCTATCAACACTCCTACCAGCGCGTAGAGCATTACTTCTAGTAACATGACAATTGCAGTTTGCATCGGTGTAGCGCCTGCAGCTTTAAATATTGTCATTTCGGACATTCTCTTTCTTGAGATAACTAGATATGATGCAAGTTGTATCAACATCATCACAGCGACTATGAATATAAGACCTGCTGCAAACAATAATGTGTTGTTGGATGCGATCTGTGTTGCATAGGTTGTTCGATCGCCTTCTTCTACTTTAAGTGCTGGGAAAGATTCATTAAATGCATTTTCATACTGCGCATATAGATCCGCATCTGAAAATTTAAGATAAACTGCATTAACAAGTCCCTCACTGCCAGCTGCGGAAAAATCTAAGAGTATGTTTATACCATCTTCTAGAGAAAATATTCCCGTGTTTTCTGCTACATAGAGAACTACTAATTTTACATACATGTCGTATGTAGGCAAGTACAATTCTACATTGTTTCCTGCTACTAATCCCGCTGATTTTGCAAATCCTGCGCCTATTATTACAGGATAATATTGTATGTGTGGATTATCATCGATTATATTCGGATCGCCACCCCAACGCTCTACATATTTAAGGTTATGCGCGTCTAAATAGTCAGCTAAATCTGTTACTTCTGCTAATACTACTTTTGAGTCGGTTTGTGTCTTCATAACCGTTCTGAATTTTAAGAAATACTCTTTCCTAACTACTTCATCATCGTCTAATAAACTGTCTACACGTGCGCGACTGAAAGTTTCACCATTTTCGCCTGTGCTAATCAGCATGTCCGAGCCTTGCGAAGCACGAGCATATTCAGCGGCATTGATATTGTAGAATATATCTGACAATGAAAAGCCGATAAACAACATTACGGTTATTATAATAATAGTGAACATTATCATTGTCGCTTGTATTTTGCTTTGCGCGACACTTCTTAATGTGTGTTTAAGCAGTATGTTCATTATCCACTTTACCTTTCTCTTCTACAATTTTCCCGTCTTTTATTATAATAATCCGCTTACCAAATGCTGCATTCTTTTCGCTGTGCGTCACTTGCACAATTGTAGTAGCATTCTTTGCGTTTATATCTACCAGCAGTTCCATTATCTCGCGACCAGTTTTGCTGTCGAGGTTGCCAGTCGGTTCGTCCATTAATATTATTTTAGGATCAAATATCATCCCCCTAGCAATGGCAACGCGTTGCTGTTCGCCACCAGAGAGTTTGTCAGGCATTTTTGATAACTGATCTTTTATTCCGAGGTATTCTGCCAATTCAACGGCTTTTCCGATGAAAGGTTTTTGCGGTTTGTTAGACAAAATAATTGGCAAAAGTATATTTTCTTGAACTGTGAGGTGCGGAGCCAAATTAAAAAACTGAAAAACAAATCCTATCTTTGTTCGCCTTAAAATTGCTAATTCCTTTTCACTCATTGAAGATATTTTTGCATCATCAAAATAAACATCACCTACCGTTGGGCGGTCTATGCCTCCTAATATTGTAAGTAGCGTTGACTTACCCGACCCAGATGCTCCAGTAATTGAGACAAAATCACCATCGACTACCGACAGCGAAACATCGTCTAATACAGTATTTTCTCCAAATTTCTTTGTAATTCTATCTGCTTTTAACATAATATCATCCTTGCGACTATATTTAAAATTTACGCGTCTGTTTTTATGAGCTTAAGAAACATACCAAAACAAATTATTTCAAATGCAGTTTTTATCCCGTCTCTTGATACTTCAAGACCTGCTTTTATTTGCAATAGTTCTTCTCTCAATTTGGATCTCGACACACCATCCATAACTACTATATCCGCCACACTGTTAATGTTGCTATATTTCTCACTGCCACCTACAGTCTCCATCAACGCAATTAGATTTGCAAATAATAGTGTTTCATCAGCTTTTAGTGCCGCATATTGATTTTCATCAAATAATTCTTGCTCACTCTCTAATATATCCGAATACGCTAATATTGCAGTAAATTTATCGATTGCACTGCCTTGAGTTAGTTCCGACTCAACGAACGCGTCATTTATTGCTTCTCTTGTTGTTCGCGTTGCTTGTAGAGCTGCATATAATAAATCCGCTTCATCTCTATCGTTTGAGTAATCTACCAATGCATTAAACGCGCTTATATCTATCGCCGTCGTTGTGTTTGCAAACACTCTTAATATAAACTCTAAAGTGCCATCTAGCGATGTGTAAATCCCATTAACGCATGTTGCGCTGTTATTTGTAAGACCATATGATTCATAATCCTCGGGCACTACATTTGCACCTATTCCTAAAAGCTTAGTTATTTTATCAGCACCAAAATTATTTAATATTTCATAAATCTGTGTCCCCTGTTCAAATAACATTTCTCTAAGCATTCTTCCATCTGCATAAGTCAAATTCGTGGCTTGACTAGTCTCACTCAATGCTCTATAAAGATTTGCAACATTTAAAAACATATATGAAAAATCAGCTCTGCCCATATCCACTAGCAATGCATATTCCTCGGCGGTCGGGTCAATAGATATTAATGTAAGTTCATAAAAAAACTTGCCGAACTCAAAAGCTGTTATACCCGTCTCATATATTAAACTTTCAATAATTCCTGGTATGTCAATAGCGTAGAGAAGCCCCGAGAAAGCTTGTATGGTCGTAGGTGTTTCGATCATCAAATTCCCGTCTTCATCATACATCGGATCTCCATTTTCGTCTAATATTGGTGTAATAATACCACTGGCGGCATTCTCAAAAAATTCATTATGATTGGTGTGTTGATTCAAATAACGAGCTATGGCTGCAACCTTATCAGCACTGATGCCCGCCTCGCAAAGAGCGATAAGAACAGCAGATGCACCGACTTTGTCAATATCTATGGCATCTATATATTCTTTAATATCATCTTGTAACCAGCTTTTCAGATAGGTTCTATATCCCAATTTAAATTGATTTGCTACCTCAGTTGGATAATAAATTTTAAATGATTCCAGATCGGACGCTTTTATATCGCTTGCTGAAACATCTTTTTTTTCTATCGTCACTACTATTGTAGCAATCACAAGCGCTAGTACTATAATTGTCAATGCAATTAAGTACAGAGCATTCTTTCTTTTTTCTTTATCTGCTGTGTTGTGATTAGCTTTCATTTGATAATTATATACTTATAGAGACAACTAGTCAATATGAGATTGAAATTGTTTTACTATTTCAATAATAATCCATATCTATTTCATATTGCTCTATTTACTAGCTTAATTCTAGCGACCAATTTGCACGCTATTAACATGCATATGCCTTACTCTAAATCCTCATCGGTGGAAGGTGTATCATCATCTTCATCACTTATTAAGTCATCTTCGGTTGCACCACCGCTTTCTTTTACTAATTGCGCAATCAATTCTTCGGTCTCTGTATTCTCAGATATTGCACGACTGTGGAATAAACTTTGTTGCGCTTCAACATTCCTTTTTTCTGTGCTCTCTTTTACTTTGGCTACTACGGAATCATAATCAGGAAGCGCACCTAGATCAACTAGTCCGAACTTCTTTAAGAATTCATCTGTTGTTGTATATTGATATGACGATTTATGAGACTCTCTTGTTCGCTTAATTAGTTTAAGTCGCATCAACATTGCCAAGAGTCTATCTGACTTGTATACACCGCGGACATTATTTAATTCTTTATGTGTAATCGGTTGCTTATAGGCTATAATTGAAAGACCTTGCAATAATGTCTTTGATAATTCTCGCTCTCGCACTTCTTGCAAAATGTCTGCAACTACACCACCGTACTCAGGGTTAGACTGAAATTGATACAGCTTGCGCGTTCTTATCAAATGAATACCATTTTGTCCTGAATAAATCTTCTGTAGTTCGTCAACAGTCGCATCGATTTCTTTTTTGGAATAGCTGTTTGCTAATGCTATGTAAAATTCCTTAAGCTCTATTCCATCTCCAGCCGCAAAAAATACGGCTTCCATTATGTTACGTAACATCCGCTAATGTCTCCTTGTTTTCTAAATCCACCTTGTCTGTTTCTGGTGTATGTTTTAATATTATATTAGCTCCGCGTCGCTCTTGCGTTGATATGGCGACATGTCTTTTTAGCACCTCAAGAACGGCTAGAAAAGTGTTTATAATCTCTAGTTTTGAATAATCCGATTCAAACAACTCAAAAAGGCTTATTATCTTTTTCTCGCGAATACATAAAATTATACGTTTTATCATGTCTGTAACAGTAAAGCGTTCACGTTTAATTACTTTTACATCATTGACTTCTTCAGGATATTCAACTGACTCTAAAAACTCTTCAAACGTGTCAACAAACTGATCGTAATCCGCGTTTTTTAATATCGGTCTGTAGTCCCTTTTGCGATAAACAGGTTTCCTATAAAACCTGTTTAATAATTCCATGCCAGCAAGTTTCTCACTAATGTCTCTAAACATTGAGTACTCATCTGCATAAAATACTTTACCACTGCCACCACCATAAGACTCGGTTTCCTCTTCAAATGTATCCACTTCGGAATTATCCGAGTAAAATACAAGTTCGGACGATTTATACTTCAATAGTTGTGCTGCGCACCTGACAAAGTTAGCTATCGTATTATAATCTTTGGCTGGCAAAGTTGCTATATACTCATTGAATTGCTTAATAACGTCTGAAATTTCTATTTCGGTTATTTTCAATTTGTTCGCTTTGCAATACTCGTAAATTTTATCGTATGGAATTATTTCCTCATAATAATGATATGACAGTGCCGATACATCAGGCAGCATCTCGTCATCATCGCGAAAGTCATCCTCAATTTCAACTTCTTTTGGAATAGCCAACATCCGGCTTTTTATGTCTTGATCGATTACAGAATCTGGCATATACTCTCCTTATAGCACAAGTGATATCATTTTCATAATCAGTTCATGAATCACGTTAAATATATTAAAATAAACTAATGCAGGAATATATGGACTCAATAGATTCGCGGCAAGACTAATGAAAATGAGTGCTGTTAATAGTTTGTTTCCATTTACATACATGAAATTTGAAAATGCATTTTGAGGTGGTAACAGTGCATCTACAAAATTAAATCCGTCTAGTGGTGCTATTGGGAGCAAATTGAAAAATGCTAGCATAAAATTAATTAAAATGCTATACTGCAAAAGCCAAGCTACAAAAAGATAAACCCTCGCCCATATTACCGAAGAAATTTCAAATGTAATATGTGCAAAAATATATAACAAAAGCAAGCAAACTAACCCGATTATTATGTTAACGACAATGCCCGCTAATGAAACCGCAACACGCCCACTCTTGTACTTCTTAAAATTATACGAGTTGATTGGAACTGGTTTAGCAAAACCAAACCCAAGAAGTAAAAAGGATATGAACCCCATTACATTAAAATGTGCTAGAGGGTTCAAGGTTAAGCGTCCTGCTAGCTTTGCTGTATCATCACCATAGCGAAACGCAACAAAGGCATGAGCAAATTCATGTAGCGTAACTGAAATCGCTATGACTATCAAAAACGCTAAAAGCATCAAGAGCGTTTCAGCAATACCCGCCCCGCTTTTGAGTGATCT
>JAITLB010000109.1 GCA_031278175.1 Christensenellaceae bacterium | reverse complement strand
GGGACGAACACATTTGCATGGTTTACGATGACCGACACTCCATACGTAAGCAATTTTGACATTAATGTCACAGTTGGAGATGGTGCGTTTATCGCATTGGATAAAGACCTTGATTATATAATAGAAGATAAGGAATATGGTGCGTACGTATCTGCGGACGAAATCTATGCCTATTTAAAGAATCAGAGTGCGTTTAGTTATGAAGTTGAAAGTGTCGCTACGATCAAGGCACTTACACACGGCACGTTTATGCCAGACTCAACTGGTAAAATAGGTGCTATTACAGTTGATAATAATAGTAATTATTCTAATTCTATTGCAGAGAATGTATTAAACATGGATTTGGATGGCATTAAGCCTGAGACTTTCGTAAATGCTCTCTTACCTAACGAAACGAACTATTATTCATTCCGATTTTTCTTCAGATCTAAGGATCCATATTTCATTTATCTAGATGGATCCCAAACTACAACAGGATTCAGATCGCAAGTGATCACTAGTTTGTCAGCTAATGGCACAACTAAAACAACAGGTTTACAATACAACCCTTATACTTGGCATCCAACAGGTATACAAACTATAGATGACTATTATACTGGTTATGCTAACGCTGGTTATGATGCTAGTAATAATTCTGTTGATTTTGCCTCCAACGCAGCAAACCTAAATCTTGCGCGTGCGTCAGCAGCGGATGCAGTGAGAATAGCATTCAGCTCTTCAAGCCAATTGCTTACTGATAATGACGCAAAAGTAGATCTAGCTCTTCAGAATGTAGCTCAGGTCAAGAAGATTGAGCCACCTATCATCTGGGATCCAAATAGTGGAAAGGGCTGGGCAGATGGAAAAATTGAATCAGGCTCATTAGTAAGTAATTTAGCCTGGGACTTATACACAACTGCAACTGGCGAAACATCTGCTGGACGCTTACCTCTAGCAACTGATAACTTTGCGCCATACGATTCTAATAACATTGATCCAGATGGCAAAGTGACATATGGTAAACCTATGCCTACACTTCTATTAGAAACCTACAAACCTTATGGAACAGAATATTTTGCTGGATATATTACAGTAACCCTATATCTTGAAGGGTATGATGGTAATGCGCTTAATGCAGCACTTGCTGATGTACTTACCACATCACTATCATTTAAAGGTGTAAAAGATAATGCATTGCAGCAAGCATCACAAAATTAATAAGGGAGAAACAAATATAAAAAAACAGGTGTATGTCTAAAAACATTGAAATAAAATTCAAAGATACATTGGAACACTAAAGCAACACCTGCGGGTGCAAGAGAATGCTCTTGCACCCGCAAGCACTGTCAGCAGAACGAGCAAATACTAAAACAAACTACAGAATGTAGCTGACAGTACCTAACTCGGAATCAGCCGCAATTAAAAAAACAGAGAACCACACATAAATATAATTAGCGAAAATGACAAACATGAAATTAAAAAATATAATTTTCTTACGAGAGTAAAAAATTCTAATCATAATTAATCTTATTTACTATAAACTACAATCCTTATGAAATCGGCATCCAAATTATATCTTAATATTATAATCTGTCTCATTTAAATTCGCACTTGTTCTTATACGCATCGATTTCGCAGTATAGTTACTAAGGAAACTATAATATGCATTTTGAAGTACCTAATTTATCTTCTGATAGAAATTAAAACAGCGATAGTTAGAAAGGAATAACAGCGTCAGTAGAATTGGTAATGTATATAATCGACGGTTTGAACCAGATATTAATGATATAAATTCGTAGTATAAGTCGCATACTAGTAGTGGACTGGCATACGTTGTCGTTAATTTATGACTTACCCTGAACTATAATCTGAAAAAGCCACACTCATGCAATGTGAAAGAATTCAATCCTTAAAGGCATTTGATGATCTAATTTGATAAATGTTTTCAATTTTGATCAAAGCTTTCAATTTGACAATAGTAATCGCTCTTGATAAAATGTTGATGAGATAATATAGAGCGCAGTGGAATTAGTGTTTTATGCTCAATTTAAATAATAATAACCAGCTCCTATTGGAAATCACATTAACTGACTGCAAATACGCAAATGAACATGCTATTTATGTAGTTACATAGTATATTATTTCAATGATATGTCTTTTTGGGGTTTATAAACTAGAAATGTATTATATTACTTATCTTTAATCCTTATGACAATATTAAAAATTATGAAATATAATAGTTATTCCTAATTAAATATTGAAAATGTATTCTTAAAATGATATAATCTTGGTATGGATTCAACCGATTTAGTGGCATTAGAGCACCATATACGCTCAACTATGCCGTCATTAAATGAATATCAAAAGCGTCTTTTCTTGGCTTCAGAAGCGATGAAATTGGGCCGTGGTGGCTTAACAATTATAAGTCAGATATCTGGTGTCTCTAGACAAACATTGGCGAAAGGCATTAATGAATTAGAGAATTCAGAAATATTGCCAAATGCGAGAACTAGAAAAGAGGGTGGAGGTCGCAAGTCTGTAATAGAAACACAATCTAACATATTAAATGACCTTCTAGAACTTGTATTACAGAAATCTGGTTCAGATTTGCCGTTGCTCTGGACAACTATGAGTCATACTCAACTGTGCAATTTGCTTAAAGAGAGAGGTTACAATGTTAGTGTAAGTTTGGTTGGTAATTTGCTTAAGCAATTAGGATTCGGATTATATATTAACAAAAATGAACTAATTAATACAAGATCTGCTACAGAGCGTGCTTATCAATATAATCACATTAACAACCAAATAGCAAGAGGACATTCTAAAGGTATACCCGTTATTTTCATTGATATTAAAGCACAAGATAAGATAAATACAGCAAATGATATATTAATTGATGATATTAATAACTATTTAAAACAAGAGACTTTATTAAATTCCTCGTATTATGAAGCACATGAAATATTAAAAAAATTGGGCTTTTCCAGTGTTAAAATCAAAGGAAGAAGTGCAATATTAGCAGTTGACACTATAAAGGCATGGTATGATGTGCAATTTAATACTATGTTAAATTGTTGCGATGAGATCATCATCATAAGTAATTATGACGACTGTGATTCGTTAAGTTATCATATTTGGGTGTGCGAACTACAAAAACTTTCTAATGCAATTAATAAGACCATTTCAGTTGTTCACTTTCATCCTGGTACATGTAAATGGAACAATATCCGACATGCGATGTTTTCAGTTGTTACAAAAGAAAAATTAGGTAGTTTATATGCAGATATGTGCATTACAGTTTCATTAATCGCTGACACCACAACAACAATGGAAATACTGCCAGAAGTGTATATTTCAAATGAAACTGATTATAATATTAACCTAGAAAATTTCGATGACGATTTCAAAAAGATTGTAGTTTTTCGTAATAAGAGTAATTCTGATTGGAATTTTATGCTCTCACCTGATTAGTTTGTTTTCTTTGCTTGTTCTTTTTGTTAAGTTTATTTTTGCGTGATCCTGTTGGCTTTGATTTTTCGGGCGCTTTCGCGCCCAGTGCTGCCAGCTCGATTCCTTGTCTCCGTTTTGCTCTTCTTTTCCCCCTCGCTGACAGCATAAACGGGTGCAAGAGATCTACTCTTACACCCGTGCGCATTTGCTCGTTCTACGGTGTTTTTTAGTTAATCATTGTTCCTCTTTCTCAACACCTGCTTGATCGCATTTAAGCTTATTTTATCATTATTGTTTGTTGTTTTCACCTTTTACAAGGGCATTGGTTTTTACTCCTTTAAATGCTAGTGATGTGGTAAGTA
>JAITLB010000104.1 GCA_031278175.1 Christensenellaceae bacterium | reverse complement strand
TTCAACCTGCCGTCCGCAATCAGCTGGTCTATATGGCTTTTAAGTTGGAATATTTTCAAGCCGAAGTGTTCCCCGATTTCTTTCTTGCGGCGCGGCATTTGGCAATACTCGATAATCGCCTCATCGGTAGGTATCGCTATTTCAACCTCGGCGTTCACGTAACGCAGGTTTCGGTTCGACGCATATTTCGGAATCATGAGTTTCAGCCTGCCGTCATCCACGAGCGGCTTGATATATTTCGTTCGCGACCATTGCCTATACTCAAAGCCCAAAAACTCAATAATCTCTCGCCCGCTTCTCGGCATTTCGCAGAATTCCAGTTTCGTGTCCGCTTTACTTATTCCCCGTTCCATATATGCCGAATACAGTCCTTTCTGCGGTATTCTCTCTACATCGACCGTTCTTATAATGGTGGGGCAAAAGGGTTTATCTCTGTTTGATGAACTGCATAGCAAACTCTTAGCACGACTAAGCAAAGGCATTTGATAAATACTTAAACAGTCAGATAGCAAGCCATGACGCGCCTAATATAGCGTTATATAGTAAAACCATTAGGCATGTGAGCATTTAATTACGCTTAAGCGCCGAAAAATTGAATAGGCGGTTGCGATAGATTTTTTGCTAGATTAACTATTAAATAAATGCTCATAGTGCTGTGCTGCACATAGGGAGAGTAGAGCAGGTTTTGATCTATTTGTACGCTTTTATAACTCTTTTCACTTCTGTGCTTCGAGTCAATTTGGGCATAGACATCATTGCTAGACTGCAATGCGGCAGCGGCAATACCTTGTAGTGTATGTGATTGATTAGATTCAAGAGCGAAGATTGGGCACAAAGTAGCACACGGCATAAAAAGTGCGATAGAAACGGCACGCATACGTTTTCTCATTTTCTCTCCTTTATTTGAATCAGTAAAACGAATATACAAGTATAATACTATAATCAACATGATGGTAGCTAGGATATGAAATGTTGTTCTTGAGGCATTTTAGCAATTTATACTTTATTTGAGTTGCTAATGCATTGTAGTATTTGCAAAGTGAATCAAAATAGAGTTCTGGTTTAATATCGCATCTGAAAAGAAGCTATTTGTGCGTTAATGTAGCACGGACTCTGAGATATTCACTTTTACAAGATCCTTAACTGTTTTTAGGATGCTTAAATACAAATTACAATTGACTGCGATATTACAATTGAGAACATTTAACAATAGACCATACAAAGTTAACTTGTGAGAATGCAAATAATATGCTAATTTGCTATATCCACTTATTTGAGGTTGAACCATGAATGATACTATAGTCTAAATAAGCGAATTATTGACTAAATTTGATCGCGACAAATTGGCAACTGTTCTAAACTTTGTAAAAACAATTCCAATTGATAGATGATTCAAGATGCGAGATTGCGTTTGATATTGTTTTGCCATGCTTGGTTAATTTTAAAAGTGAGTAGATTCTAAAATCAATTTCTCATACGCATATACAACGCTGACAACAAATCTCAAGCTATTTCAGTTTAGTAAAAGCTGACAGGCAAGCCAGCATATCAAGTAGCTAATGATCGATTGTGACATTTTAGTTAACAGATAACGCGAAAATGGAATGCCACATTTGTGTAAAAAAGCATACGATTGTAATGCAATAGAGCTACCACCGAACGCGACCATGGCTGCGATGATAGGCAACATTGTTTTGATGGGTAGCTCTGAATTCGACAATATTTGTGTACCTCTAGTAGTTTCAATAATACTTGATACTATACCATACCCAGTTGTGTAAGGCATACCACATTTTGATAATGTTGATGCAAGTATCGATACAAAATTGATCTCAACTAATACCGATAAAATTACATTAAACACTACAACGAATGTGCCGATTATCAAAATTGCTGAAACGCTAGATTTTGTAGAGTCATTTAGGATTTCTGCCCAATTAACACTAAATTCAAGCGTTGCACTACAAGGTAAACGTTGCACAGGTTTTCTGTTTCTAAAAACAATGCCATTGAGGATAGCGCTAATGTAATGAGTAATTAACAAGATATAACCAGCTTTAAGATTGTCAAGCATGCCTATACCAATTGCACCGAGCAAAAAGAATGGACTTGAGGTTGAAGTAAATGAAATAACTGATGATGCTTCATGTTTGGTAATTTGTCCGTGCGCATAGCAATCTGAAATGAGTTTTGCGCCTGTTGGATAACCAGATAGAAATGAGGAAATTAAGATGTAAATAGATGCTGATGGCGCATTAAATAAAACCCGAGCGGGTTTTATAAAAAGCCAATTAAGAGATTTCGCTACGTTTAGGTTTGTGAGGATGTTACTAAAGAAAAAGAATGGTAGAAGTGAAGGTAGGATTACTGTGCCATACAAAATCATAGCATCTAACGCTACACTCGCGTGCTTTGCTGGATTGAATGATGTAGCAAGCATGATAAATCCAGAGAGTGTTATAATGATTGCTCTTGTGCTTTTCATAAATTAATTATATGGTATGGAATAAAAGATATAACTGTTAAAAGACTAGATTAACATGTTTTTTGCTTGTAAAATGACGAAGTTATTGTCTTTTAGTGCGCACTAGAATGCAATTATTTGTTTGATGATTGAGGTAGTCTCACTGATGCAAAGGAGCAATTTCCCAGGGTGTTTCTTAAGGAATTTGGATATAAACTAAATAGCTTAAAGATGATAAAGTATTCGCAAGAAAAGGAAATATTATCTGCTACAATTGCCGCAAAAAATCTCAACAATATGTCTGATTTAATTTTGTGGATGCTTTTAAATCTGTAAATACAAGAGTTAGGTAAAAATAAAGCGTTTAAGAATTGAAGAGTCTTTCTCGTGCTAGTGGTAGATAGAGATCCACACTAGCACAGAGAAATAAAATCTTTAGATAAAGCTGACAAGAATAGTGTGCATTTTTGTGAGGGATACCAAAATTGCCAGCATAAGAGTAGTATATAATTTACATACTAAGCATGTAAATTATAAATTATATAGTTTCTCTATTTCAGATAATTTTACAGGACGATTTTCAGCAAGCGAAGTTTTAGCTGCCAAACCGATCAATACTGGTTTGAGTCCATCCACAACATCCACCATAACCTTTTTATTATTAATAATAGCATCGATGAAAGAAGTAATTTCAAGGACATACGCATCGGTATACCTTTCTAGGAAGAAGTATTTTGGTTTTTCTGATATGACACCATCTGTTGTGCTCAATACCGCTGTAGAGGCAGTGTCATTTGATACTGCTACTTGTCCAAGACTACCAAATGCTTCAACGCGTTGATCATATCCGTATGAAGCGCGACGGCAATTATCGATTAGTGCGATTGAGCCATCACTTAGTTTAATTACTATAGCAGCTGTGTCTACGTCTCCAGCTTCGCCTATAGCAGGATCTACTAGTGCCTCACCTGTTGCATATACTTCAACTGCCTCAGCCCCTGAAACATAGCGCACCATGTCAAAGTCATGTATTGTCATATCAAGGAATATACCACCTGAAACTTTTATATAAGACACTGGTGGCGGTGCGGGATCACGGGAAGTTATTTTAAGAATGTTAAGAGAACCGATTTTCCCTGATTCAACAGCTGATTTAACTGCCATGAAATTATGATCGAAGCGACGATTAAAACCGACTTGGTATTTAATATTACTTCCTTTAAGTGCAGTCATAACAGCTTTGATTTTTGCTATGTCATGATCGATAGGCTTTTCGCAAAAAACATGTTTGCCTTTTGCTATTGCCTCTAGAGAGATTTGACTATGCGTATCTGTCGATGAGCAAATTAGCACTGCATCTATGGTCTTGTCATCTAATATTTTAGAATAGTTGGCGTATACTTCCAAAACACCAAGAGATTTAGCCCATTTTTCAGTTGTTTCATTCATCATGGGATCAGCTATTGATTTAATTTTTGCATCTTTTACATAACGGGAGATTGACTCAGCATGTACTTTGCCTATGCGCCCTGCTCCGATTATACCTATATTTAGCATGATTATTACCTCAACTTATTAATTTAATATAGCTCAAATAGTAGTTCAACTATATTTTCGCTATTTCCTTTATATATTTTCTAGCAGTTATAGCATATTCTAGAGGATTAGCAAGAGCAGGATCTTGTTCGGCTTCTACTATCAACCATCCAATATAGTCAGCATCTGCTAAGGCTTGGAATATAGGTGTAAAGTCAATTGCACCATCGCCAGGGACTGTGAAAGATCCTAACTTAACACCTGTTAGGAATGAAAGATTTTCTTCTTTTATTTTTGTAATTACATCTGGGCGAATATCTTTTAGATGTACATGATTAATTCTTTTAATGTATTTTTGTAGAACTGTTAATGGGTCTATACCACAGTAAGACAAGTGTCCAGTATCAAATAGTAATGAAACCAATTGGGGATCTGTATCGCTCATTAGTCGGTCAATTTCACTTTCGGTTTGAACAACTGTTCCCATATGGTGATGATATGTTAGAGAAATGCCGAACTCTTGCGCAATTTCCCCCATCCAGTTTAAGCTTTTTGTTAACATTGCCCATTCACTGTCTTCAGCGGTATATTTATCGTTGAATATTGAAAGGTCTTTACCCTGTATACTATAACTCTGCTCACTTACACCAATGCGTTTTGCCCCCATTGCTTTTAGGAACTTGCATTTTTTCCGGAACTCTTCATCTACTTCATTGAAAGGCTTAGTTATTGTATAAGCCGAGAACCAAGCGTTTGCGATAGATAACTTTCTAACGCGCAAGTAGCGTCGTAGTTCATTGATTTTAACTGGGAACTTGCTACCGATTTCAGTGCCTTTAAAGCCCGCTAAAGCGATCTCGCTCAAGCATTGTTCAAAACTGTTCGATGAACCCAATTCAGGCATATCGTCATTGGTCCACCCAATGGGCGCAATTCCCAGTTTGATATTTTTTTTATTTAGCATAAAACTCCTCATCACAACGTGTTGAAATTAGTAAAGCGTTGCGATTGTAATTAAGAACATTTTATAATTCTTATGTAATACTTCATAAATAATTGATTAGATGAAATATCTAATACAAGCATTGCAGAAGTGACTAATAATATTTTAGCACAAAAATTTGTTTTTTGTTGCATTAGAACATAACTTTTGAGAAAAAAATTTATTGTGTTAAAGTGTCATATTGACATTTGAGGCGCGGAGTGTTAAGATTATTGCATAGATTTTCTCTTGTCGCAAACTAGCATTTAATCATTTGCTGGCATATTGTCACTGTGATGGAATCCAGCAAATTACATGTTGCGATATCTAAATAATAGTCTTGTATTGCTTTATGCGGTCTTAGATCAAATCCCACATTGCTTCTCTGGCATGCATATTAAAACCCAGCACAACCCCCAATAGAGGCATGTTCAAGGGTTGATTACGATATGGCAATGTAACTTAGGATAATTTAGTATAGGTATCAAAGCAAGTAGCAAGTTTAATTTTGCTAAGTGTTTAATACTTAACTATACTCACTGTCACTCTAGTATTTAATTTTTGAAATACTTGAGTGGTTGGGATATTGTGTCGGATTCACTACGGTGTCTTGCGATTACTAAATTGAAATCTAACAGAGTTCTATAAAAAGCAAACACGCTTAAGCAGTGAGGCGAAATGACACTTAGCAAATAAAACATCTAATGCTAATGTGACATGCACTTTGACTAACAAGGGTATTAGAATTAATTACTAAAACGCGCGATGTTAGAAATAGTATAACTAAAATTGTTGTGGTCAAAATTGTGCAGTATTGCCCTGCATGCCTAACTTGCAGAATAATATTTGCCCAGTTCAAGTATATGTATATCTAATATGCATAAGCTGGCACCCCTAATTCCACAAACGGTGTGGGTTAAGCATTGCCTTATTGATGAGTATATGGCGCAAAAGACGCTAGTATATAAGGACTTGTTAAAGAGTAGTACTTAAAATTATAGCAAGTTTAAATTAAAATTTGCTCTTATGGAAAAGCGAGACGCGGATTAGGAACAGTGTGTTAAGTCTTTCTGTCCTTTATTTTTGGCAAGCAAAAATTGAGAGTAGAGAGCAGAATAATAAATAGCGCACATGCATTTCATCCCAA
>JAITLB010000216.1 GCA_031278175.1 Christensenellaceae bacterium | reverse complement strand
TATCTATATACTCTTCTTTTGTTGCGTCATCTCTATAGCGAAAAATTACTTCTCTGCCAAAGTATGTATTATTATCCCATTCACCTTCATCAAAAACCCAATGTGCAGTTGCGCGTTCTAGTTTCATAAAGGGTACATTTAAATTTAAATTGTCCGCAATGTCGATGACGGTTTCTTCTTTATTGAAAAATTTTGATAATTTGAAATCTGTTATTATTTCGCCATCAGGATACGCAACTGATAATAGCGTGATATCTCGATTACATTGCACACCATATCCAAATTCAAGAAACGGTCCAACTACATTGAGACCACCAATATTTTGGCTTGCTAGTGAAGTTGCCTGCAAGTTTTCGTATATTCCAAAGCTTTTTCTATTTCTAATCACTATATTTATATCAGTTTGAAACTGCTTACCATCTAATTCTATCAGAAGCGACTTGGCATATATATCTGTGAACTCTGGTGATCCCACCAATCTAAATGCAAGATCCAGATTCCCTATAATATATTTATCTTCGTCATCAAGTGAAAACGACAATGCGACAACCTCATACGAAATCATGTCAATGTTATTACCATTCTCATCTTTAACCGCAATGACATCTACAGATGGTGTCTCATTGATCAATTCGAATTTAAAAACAAATGGCACTCTAATCTCACGAGTGTTTACGTATTCGTCTAGCAATATTTCATAGTCAACTATAGCAGTTAATTTCTGAATTTCAAACGTATATCTACGTTCAAATATATCGTCGCTCTGATTGCACCCATATATACTTACCGACAAAATGCACACTGCTATTATTATAAAAACTTTCTTCACATTCATACTCTCCTCTGCAACAGACAAAATAAGGGTCACTGCAGCATTTTGTTATGGGATCATTTTTATCCTACAACAGTTGGCAGTGGTGACACCAGTTCTAACCTGATTTCATTCCTTATCTCTTTTGCATAATTATCAAATGTTTCATAAAACCATTGCGTTTCGCTTTTATAGTATTTCCACCCTTCTTGAACCTGGTATGTTTGTGTTTTAGTTACAGTTTTCTTTCCTTCGGTTGTTTGATAGGTGCGTGTTTTGGTTACAATATTAGGCACGTATGTATCTATAACATACTCTCTAATTATAGTATAAAGTCTTAGTCGATATATGCCTGCAACATCCCTGGAGTTTAACTCTTGAGAGTAAGTAACACCAGAGGTAGAAGTCCAACTCCAGCTTAACTTCAATAACGAGGTTACAGCAACTGTCCCACTTGCAATAAATCCAACTTCACCTGAAACCTTAACAGTTCCAGCCGTTGTCAACTCGTGAACTTGACTTTTGTTTGTAGTATATTTGAATTCTGTATGAGCAACATTAGGATTATGTGCAACTTTTATATATTCCTCGACTACAGTTTCTTTTACATGATTTTTATGTTTGTATACTATATATTTGCGGTCTTCTTTAACTACTGGCTTAAAAGCTTCCCAAATTGCAGTAGATCTAACTGGCTCAGAGACCGCATAGACTGCAAGATTGTTCACATAATATATGGAAGATAGTGCGCTTGATATCGTAAACAATATTACTAAGCCACACAACAACCAAGAGATGTTTCTTTTGATTTCTATTGTATTTTTCATTGTTACTTCTCCTGCTCAGTTATTTTTTTACTAGTTCGTAAAAAGGTGTGGCATCCTTATCCGCCATGTACATTTTGAAATTTGACAATAAACTATTTTTATATATACTATAACTATGATGCACCTGTACATTTCGTGTTTTTGTGTCTTTCCCCTCTTTATATGTTTCTTGTTCTGTTCTCCATGTCGCATCATAGACATCAACAATATATTCAGTTGCTTCAATAGACTGGGCCAAGATATAACTATCACTAGGCGTATCAGACAAAATTTTGTAAGTTACCGATTGCCCTACGTCTGTAGAAGTAGCATAATCATTACCCACTTTAACTGATATTTCCCATGCTAATGCAGCTCCGAAAAACTCAGCTTTAGCTCCAACAGATGTCTCGAAAGCATAACCTATTGAATAAGTACTTTCGTCCGTTTCTGTGTATGATAACGTTGTCACATGATATTGTCTATGACGTATTGCATCTCCAATAAATTTATTTCGAACATACTTAGTGCCAGCATTGCTTTTATACACAATAATGTATTTAGGTTCTGCTGTTCCTACGTTATGTTCATATCTCTCTACTATCGTATATCCTTTATAATTCGAAAGCATGAAAGTTGGAATTTTCACGGCATCAGCACTGGATTTTGTTGTCCATTTAGCGTTGAACGGTGACACTACTAATACTAGTGCAAGAAAAGCTATAAACAAAGCAAATCTAAAATGCATTCTCATAATAATGATGCTGACCTCCTTAAGGTTCGTTTAAATTGAACTCATATGAAAGAATCCATATGAGACTACCGACCTCTGACTAGGTTGCCAAAATTTTAACAAATCAGCCATCACTTTTCAATAGCAAAGTATGCCCATTGTAATGATAACAATAAATTGTTTGTTGCTCAGCGCAATAAATCTAATAATGCGTCAATTGTCTTGTGTTGTCTCTCTGATAGTTTACAACGTTCTAACGATTCCATT
>JAITLB010000177.1 GCA_031278175.1 Christensenellaceae bacterium | reverse complement strand
AATTGTAATCCTAAAACACACCTCAAACAGTCAATTCATATAAATAAGCAAATTTAGCTCAATATAGTCAATAATCCACGAAACAATCAAAACCATCAAAATTTCGATAAAGTCTTGTAATTTTTTGTAATTATGCTATAATATTCCCATGCTAATTAGGAGAAGTTTTAAGCAAATACAACTGATGCTAGATTTTTGTTTGCCTCAAAGATAATGTTTCTAAACCAAAAAATGGCACTAGGACATGGAGTTTCTTTTTCAATGCTAAATAGATGGGAGAGTTGCATCATTATTCGCATCTTTTTATAGTGGCGCGAGAGGAAAGGCGACTGTCGTTGATCGAGAAACTAAAAGTGACTTTAATAGAACTAGCAAATAGAAAAACGTCTAGCGGTGGCTTAGACATGCTAGAAGAGAATTCTTTGAGCAAAGGTAGAAGCTACCTGATGTTAGTAGCGGTCTGTTGACTACTTGCCACAATTAGTGCTTGTTAGAGATAAATCAATAATAGCAAACATATCAATGGATCTTAATTTGAAATCGCTGTCGGAAAATATTTAATTCCGACACAAACCTTAGAATTGCTTGTTAAATATTGTTGCCCCAAGACACAGTTACTCTGTATCCATGTTGCGCTATATTCAACGGCATAAGATTCTAGGTAGAGGAGAGCGAAGATTAAAACAAAATGGAAAAACTAAAGATGCAATCAAGCAATTTGATTGATGCGAATATTGAGAAGATGGTAAAAATCTTTCCAAACTGCGTCTGTGAAGGCAAAGTGGATTTTGACATATTGAGGCAAGAACTATCTAGCGTGCTTGTTGAGGGCGGGGACGAACGCTACCGACTAGACTGGGTAGGGAAACGTCAAGCCATTTTGACGGCAAATAGTCCGATAGCAAAAACACTGAGACCTTGCCGTGAGGAAAGCGTAAATTTTGATACAACTGAAAATCTCTACATTGAAGGAGATAACCTTGATGTATTGAAACTTTTGCATGAAACCTACCTTAGCAGAATCAAAATGATTTACATAGACCCACCATATAACACGGGCAACGATTTCGTCTACAATGACGATTTTGCTGGCACTGCGAGTGAATATATCAAAAAGAGTCGTCAAGTGGACACGCAAGGAAATAGAATGACTGTCAACAAAGAAACCAGCGGTAGATACCATTCGGACTGGTTATCGATGATGTACATGCGTCTTAAACTTGCTAGAGATTTTTTAACGGAAGATGGTGTTATTTTTATAAGCATTGACGATAACGAGCAAGCAAACCTCATCAAAATTTGTGATGAGATATTTGGCGAGGCTAACTTCATATCAAAATTTACGCACGCAGCAGGGCGGAAGAATGACTCGAAATTCGTTTCGGTTTCACATGAATATATTATTTGCTATGTGAAAAACTTTGCATTTTTAAAAGAGAGCAAGACAGAGTGGCGAGAGCGAAAACAAGGGTTAGACGAAATTTACAAAGAATTTGAAAGACTAAGCAAAAAACACAGTAATGACTACCTAAAAATTTCATCCGAACTTAAAGATTGGTTCAAATCACTTCCCAAAACACATGCCGCTAAAGACCATGCACACTACAATTGCGTGGATAAGCGTGGCATTTATTTCCCAGCAGATATTTCATGGCCTGGCGGCGGGGGCCCAAAATACGACATACTGCATCCAATAACACACAAACCTGTAAAAGTGCCTTCAAGAGGCTGGATGTTTTCAAGACCGGAAAGAATGCAAGAGATAGTAGACGATGACAGAGTACATTTTGGTGTTGATGAGAATGCTGTTCCTTGCATAAAGACTTATCTAAAAGATAGAGAATATTCAGCACCATATAGCGTTTTCTATCAAGATGGAAGAGCATCGACAAAGAGATTAAGAGAGATTTTCGGAGCGGATGTTTTTGAAAATCCAAAGGACGAAGAGATAATAGCAAAATTTATAGAATTTTCGCTAACGGGCAATGACTCAATCATAATGGACTTCTTCAGTGGCTCAGCGACCACAGCGCATGCGGTGATGGCAATGAATGCTAAAGATGCTGGAAATAGAAAGTTCATGCTAGTACAAATGTCCGAAGACACACCTAAAGACTCAAATGCTAGAAAGGCTGGTTACAACAAAATAACTGAAATCGGAAAAGAGAGAATCCGCAGAGTCGGGAAAAGACTGATTGATGACAATCAAATGATACCACCAAACCTAGACATAGGCTTTAGAGTATTGAAACTCTCCGACACCAACATGCGTGAAGTTTACTATAACCCAGAACAATATAATCAAAGCATGATACTTGATCTAGACATCACAATCAAAGCAGACAGAACGCCAGAAGATGTGCTATTCCAGGTAATGCTGGATAAAGGCATTAGTCTTTCAAGCAAGATAGAAAAAAGAACCACAGCAAACGGAGAACAGACATACTATATAGTGGGTAACACAGGAGTAGGACAAATAGACCTCATTTGTTGCCTAGACCAAAAGATGAATGCTAGAACCGTTGAGGAAATAACTAAGTTATATGCCGAATGCGTAGTATTCCTCGATAGCGGAATAACGAGTGACGCGATGCGAACTAATATACAGCAGTTGTTTGCAACATACAGTCCGAAAACAAAAGTGGAGGTGCTCTAATGTGGAGAAGTTAAAAATGCAAAGTGAGAACTTGTTAGACAAAAACATTGAATATATCGCGAAAAAATTTCCGAATTGCATAAGCGAAGGTAAAATTGATTTTGATCTTTTAAGGCAAGAACTTTCACCAGTGCTAGTAGAAGGTAAAGACGAGCGATACCGCCTAGATTGGGTGGGTAAAAGACAAGCTATTTTGACAGCGAACAGTCCGATTGCGAAGACGCTGCGCCCGTTGAGAGAAGAGAGCCTAAACTTTGACACAACTGAAAACCTTTACTTGGAAGGCGATAATTTGGATGTGCTTAAACTTTTACATGAAACCTACCTTAGCAAAATCAAAATGATTTACATAGACCCACCGTATAACACTGGAAACGATTTTATCTATAATGATGACTTTGCTGACGATGCAGATGGGTATCTAACAAAAAGCAATCAAAAAGACGACCATGGAAATAGAATGACTGCTAATAAAGAGACCAGCGGTAGATACCATTCGGACTGGCTTTCAATGATGTACATGCGATTAAAACTAGCAAAAGATTTACTCACAGATGATGGTGCAATTTTTATAAGCATAGATGACAACGAGATAGTGCATTTGCGCAAGATTTGCGATGACATTTTTGGATCGCCCAATTTCCGCAACACGATATTGGTGCGTCGCAGAATAAAGAGTCTAAACTCACAATTTGCCGCAAGTGGATTGCAAAGACTAAATATAGGATTTGAATATGTGCTGATTTATGCAAAAAGTGACAATTTCACAATGCGACCGCTAAGGATGAAAAAAATAAACGCTTCCAGGAAAGGAAGATGGGATGTCTTTTGGAGTAATGCCGACAGACCGACAATGAGATATGATGTATTAGGTTTTACACCAAAAGATGGGCAATGGAGATATTCAAAAGAAAAGGCAGATGTAGCAGTAGCAAACTATGAAAAGTACCAAGCAGAGTATGCAATGAAAATGACGCTAGAGGACTACTGGGAGGGAACAGGATGTTGCATGCAATTCATACGGCGGATATCCGATGGATATGGTAAAAACGGCGGGGTGCAGCATTGGATAGCGCCATCGGACACGGCACTGAGGACGAGCAATTGGACTGATATAGAAGTCTCGCAAATTCACAAAGAAATTGACATTCCATTCGAGAATCCAAAAAGTCGAGAGCTGATTCAAGAATTAGTGAAACTGGCAAACTTGAAAACTGGTGATATTGTCTTAGACTTTTTCAGTGGCAGTGCAACCACAGCGCATGCGGTGATGCAACTTAATGTCGAGGAAAACATCTCCATTAAATACATTTTGGTGCAACTAGATGAAAAGATAAACGAGAAAAGCGAAGCCTACAGTGCGGGATATAAAACAATTTGTGAAATAGGCAAAGATAGAATCCGCCGCGCTGGGAAGAAGATAGCTGAAGAAAACCGTATGGCAGTCCCAGACATAGACATAGGTTTTCGAGTACTGAAATTGGACGACAGCAACATGCGAGATGTCTATTATAATCCTAAAGCATATAACCAAGACACGTTATTAGATTTTATCACATCGATCAAAGAAGGCCGCACGGCTGAAGACATTCTTTTTCAAGTAATGCTAGATAAGGGTGTTTTGCCATCTAGCAAGATAGAGAAGAGACGTACGACAAACGGACAGCAAACCTACTACATAGTGGGCGCGACTGAGTCAGAAGTTATTGACCTTATTTGCTGTTTAGACAAGAAAATCGACACTGATGCCATAAAAGAGATAGCAAAGCACCAGCCAGGATGCTGCGTGTTTTTGGATAGTGGAATGGATAGCGATGCAACACGTACGAATGTAAAACAAGTTTTCGACACATACAGTTCGAAGACCAATTTGGAGGTGCTATAATGAGCAGTAAATTTAGATTCAAACTACAAAGTTATCAAACCGATGCAGTTTGGGCTACAGCAGGAGTATTCAAAGGGCAGCCTTATTCTAACGCAGCAAAGTATACTCGCGATCTCGGAACCGCAAAAAACAAGCAGACCTCTTTTTTGATGGCAATGAGCAACATGGATAAAGGTGCGGAAAATCTTTGGGATATAAGCGACATTGGATTTGCAAATGCGCCGATTGCACTAGGTGATGAGCAAATACTGACAAATATCAAAGCCGTGCAACAGCGCTACGGAGTAGATCGAGTCTCTGATGTCTTATGTCGGGAACTTGGTGGAATTAGTCTAGATGTTGAGATGGAAACAGGAACTGGGAAGACCTATGTCTACATCAAAACTATGTTTGAACTCAACGAACGCTATGGCTGGAACAAATTCATTATTGTAGTCCCAAGCGTGGCAATTCGTGAAGGTGTTAAGAAATCTTTCGACCAAATGGAAGATCACTTTATGGACACCTACAAGAAGAAGTCACAATACTTCATTTACGATAGCGACAATTTAACAAGACTTGATCAGTTCAGTAGCAGTAACAACATCCAAGTGATGATAATCAACTACCAAGCTTTCAATAGTACCAAGAACAGCAACATAATCGACACTGTAACGGAAAAGTTCCAAGACCGACGACCGATTGATGTTATATCAGCAACACGTCCAATTCTAATACTAGACGAACCGCAAAAGCTAGGTGGAGTGGCAACGCAAGCGGGCTTAAAGAAGTTCAAATGCTTGTTTAGCATCAACTATTCAGCAACGCATGTCAAGGAACACAACCTCGTCTACCAGCTGGACGCGCTAGCTGCCTATAATCAGTATCTGGTAAAGAAAATCGAAGTCAAGGGTATTGACATCAAGAATCTTAAAGGTACTGGCAAGTACCTCTATCTTCAAGATATAATACTCAGCACAACGGAAGCGCCAAAAGCCAGACTGGAATTTGAGAAGTCCTATAAGAACGGCATAAAAAGAGAAACTAGCATATTAAAAAAAGGCGATGATTTGTATGCCAAAAGCAGCCAATTGGAACAGTATAAAGACCGGTATATAATTTCAAACATTGACGCTAACGAGGGGACGGTTACTTTTCTAAACGGCGAAGAACTGCGCATAAAAGAAGCCCACGGTTTCAAGGAGGAGAAAGATCTTCGACGTGTGCAAATAAGAGAAACAATCGTCACACATTTTGATAAAGAAGAAGAAATGCTTTATCAAAGGCGAATAAAATGCCTATCTTTATTCTTCATAGATGAAGTAGCCAAATACAAATTATACGGTGAAAGTGGCGAAGAACTGCTAGGAGAGTACGGAATTATTTTTGAAGAAGAGTACGCGTCAGAACTTAATCATCGTTTAGAAAATACAACAAATGTAGACTACAAGAAATACTTGCAAGAAATGTGTATGGATGCAAGCAAAGTTCACAATGGTTACTTCTCTATAGACAAGAAAGGCAAAGCAATAAACAGTCAAGAAAAGCGAGGATCGGAAGGTAGCGATGACATTTCTGCATACGATCTCATCTTAAAGAACAAGGAAAGACTGCTTTCATATCATGAACCCACACGGTTCATCTTCAGCCACTCAGCATTGAGAGAAGGCTGGGACAACCCAAACGTATTCCAGATCTGCACGCTGAAACAAAGCGACAGCAAGATAAGCAAACGTCAAGAAATTGGGCGCGGGCTTCGCATTTGTCGCGACAGCATGCTTTACAGTTTGCAAGACAGACAGCAAGCAGGCAGTGATGCACTTTTCCATAAGATTAACAAACTGACCGTTATAGCAACCGACTCGTACAAAGACTTTGTTTCGGCATTTCAAAACGAAATGGCAGAGGTCATTAAAGACAAACCGACACAAGCGAACGAACACTTCTTTGTGGGAAAACTGCTCTATGATGAGGAATACAACCGCTTAGTGGTAAGCAAGACCCATGCACGACTAATTTATAAGTATCTAGTGAAGAACGACTACATTGATGAGAGCGACCACATCACAGAAGAATACCGCAATGACCTAAGTGCTCGAGAACTGAAACCACTCCCTAAAGAACTCGCGACTTACGGTGAAAGCCTTCATAGACTAGTTCAGAGCGTTTACGATCCGAAGATGTTGAAGGGGATGATTGAAGACGGCAACGCACCGAAGTACAAAGAAATCAAAACAAATGCCAATTTCGATCGCAAAGAGTTTCAAGCATTATGGAACGAAATCAATCACCGTTACGCATACCAAGTGAGTTTCGACAGCATTGAACTTATCGATAAGTCGATCAAAGCAATCAACAATGAGTTGCGTGTCAATGAAATGGCATACACTGTAACATGGAGCGAACAGCGCAAAGAGATGGATGCTGAACAACTGAAGGCAAAAGACATTTTCTACACCGAGAAAACACGAACCGAGAAGATTCTGCCAGCCGACTCCGACATTGAGTACGATTTGGTAGGGAAAATAGCAACGGCAACAACGCTGACACGCCGCACAGTAGTGGAAATATTGAGCAAAATAGGCAAAGATAAATTCGACATGTTCCAAGCTAACCCCGAAGAGTTTATTGCTAAAGTTAGTAAAATTATAGAAGAACAGAAAGCGACAACGCTCGTTGACCACATCGTCTATAACGTAGCTGAAGGAACGCACGGCAACGAAATTTTTACTGTTCAAAAGACAGCATTAGAATACGAAACAGCACAAAACGCACGCAATCATATTCTCGACAAGGTGTTCACTGACTCCACGATAGAGAGTCAACTGGCAAAAGCTATGGATGTGGCTGAAGAGGTTTGTGTTTACGCAAAACTGCCGAGAGCATTCTACATTCCGACACCTGTAGGTAATTACAGTCCTGACTGGGCGATAGCGTTTGATGATGGCAAGGGTATTAAGCATGTTTACTTCATAGCCGAAACAAAAGGCGACCTTTCATCACTAGAACTTCGCCCAGTAGAAAAAGCCAAAATCGAATGCGCAAGGAAACTCTTTAACAATCTTTCAAACAAGAAGATTAAATATGAGGCAATAACGGACTACAGTCAACTGCTGGCATTGGTAAAAGACTGATAAAACGAATGTTCCTCACATGAGTAGCAGCGGACTTGCCTGTGGGAAAAGGATTTAGTTGATTTGAGCAAGATACAGAAAAAATCACTACGGTCATACTCTTTCATGTGCCACGATCCAGAAGCTGTTTTGAGAGTTGTTAAGCTCTACAAAAAAGGATGCTATTGATTTCCATATAACTTTATGATATAATCTATTATAGTAAAAACACAAGGATCTGATTATGCGATTTATGACTAGGCGATGCAAAATGCTAGTTAGAATAGCGGTTCAACCAGAATACCTTGCCCCAAATAGGAGTTTCGTTTGTAACAGTAAACAGATGTGGAGTCGGTAAAATCTAACCAACTCGCTTAAGCGATTTAACGAATACTGTGCAAAAAGAAGGTAAGAATTGAGTTAAAATAAAAAGTGTTGAGCATAGTCTCGCAATTTCAAAACCATGGAGAAAATATATGGTTCTAGAGTTAAATGGTATTGCAAAAAATTTTAGCAACCGCGAAATATTAAAAGATGTTTCGTTCAGTTTAAACGAAGGAGAGGTTGTAGGTTTTGTTGGCCCCAACGGTGCGGGAAAAACAACAACCCTAAAAATTTGCGTGGGATTAATTGGCGCGACTAGAGGCGATGTTTTAATCAATAATTATAGTATAAGAAAAGAAAGAGAAAAAGCACTGAGGTTTACAGGTGCATTATTAGATAATGATGGATTTTATACTAATATTTCTGGTTATTCTAATTTGAAATTAATTGCAAATATGTTTAGTATTAAAAAACAAGAAATTCTGGAAGCGGTTGAAAAGGTTAAACTATCAAATAGAATTAACGATAAAGTAAAAACTTATTCTTTAGGTATGGTACAGCGACTCTGTTTAGCAAAAATAATAATGTGCAAGCCCAAGGTGGTTTTAATGGACGAGCCACTAAATGGTATAGATCATGAAGGGACTTTGCTTTTTCGCAAACTAATTCTTGACTTAAAAAATCAAGGCTGCGCCATTATTATATCAAGCCACTTATTAAGCGAATTAGAAAAAACAGTTGAGAGAGTAATATTTATTAAAGACGGCAAAATAATGCGCGATACAAAGATGAATAGTAACTTGTGTATGTGTACCGTTAGTTTTTTGTCAAAAGATTTGATTGATAAGTTTGTCGAAAGATTTAAAAGCGAAAATCTTAATTATAAAGTCGTAAATAATGTTTTAAAAATCAAGTGCGATGAAAACATTTTATCGAACATAAATGAGTATTTTTCTCAAACAAATATATCAAATAGTCAAATCAAAATATCTAATTCACTAGAAGAAGAATATTTAGATATCTTAGGAGGGAATGTCATTGAATAGTCTAAAAAAGATTTTTGTACTTACAAAAAATGAAATTTATAAATCGATGAGCAAGTCGGCGGTTATTGCATTTCTTGCGGTTATTGTGTTTGGTGCTCTTTTAGCTGCAACGGTTTTAAAAAATTCAGCAGAGGAAAATTATTTCATCACTGAGACTAGTTGGCGTTCCGAGATACAAGATAGAATAACAAACTTAGAAAATTATTTGAATTCTTCTGTTTCTATGACATCTGATCGAAGAGAAAGTTATGAAGATGAAATTATGATTTACAATTACTGTTTAGCAAATGATATTAAACCTTATAGTAGTCATACTGCAAGTAACTTCATAATTGAGATAAATAAATATTTCATGATAATTATTCTTTTATCAGTAGTCATAGGCACTAAAATAATCACCGATGAATATAAAAATAAAGCCATTAATAACTTATTGGTTGTCCCAGCATCAAGATCTAAAATATTGCTTTCTAAAATTTTGACGGTCACTCTCACAATGATTGTCGCAATGACATTGCTCTTTTTAATGTCAATAATTATGGGGTGGATGTTTTTTGGATTTGACGATTTTTCAGCGCCTTTTTTAACTGTACTGAATGGTGAGGTTGTTGCTACAAACATTTTATTAAGGTCATTTGAGCAATTGTTTCTAAATATATTTGCACTTTTAGCTTTTTCATCGTTAGGGATGCTACTGAGTATAATTTTTAAAAGCAATATCGTCAGTATTCTAGCGACAGAAGGTATATATGCGTTAGGGTCAATTGTGGTTTTTTCTTTAAGGGGAGTAGAGTGGTTAAAATACACAATATTTCCGCATTTTAATATTCAATATTATGTTGAACGGGTGATGCCATTTAATATAACACCTATGTTTAGCTGTATAGTTTTATTAATCTACAGCATAGCATTTTTTGCATCAAGTTTCCTTGTGTTTAACTTAAGAGATGCGAGGTGACAAAGGAGAATGGGATTCCACTTTATTTTCACTGATTTTAATTTCTTGCTTGCCGCGCGCAATAATGGAACTCATGAGAAGTTTAACTAGTATATTATAGGAGGATGGCAATATGAAAAAAGGGTTCTATGTATTATGTGTGATTATATTAATACTATCATCTTGTGTTGCTTGTGCAAAAGATAATTATCGGTTAGATGATCTGAAAAGCTATAAAAACATACAAAATGTTTTGGATAATATTTATTATTTTGAAATCTATTACATCTATGGTGAATTAGATACTGTATTTATAATTGATAATAATGATGAAATTAACAACATTAAAAACATGCTAATAAAACAGTTATTTTACAGGGACAAGTCCCAAATGGTTTTAGGCTGGCAAACTAAAATTGTTATTGTTACACTATCACATCTTGCCGTACCAATTCAAATTAATTCAATTAAGCAAAATAATTATTGGTATCATCCTATAGATAATGTTTTAATGTATTTGTTGGAGGAATACAGTATTAAATATGGATAAAAGAGTTTTGTAAAATTAAAAGTTAGCAATATGCGAAGCATTCTATATTACCGTGACAAGCAAGTAGGGGTCAAAGATTTTAAAGATTGATTGACGCAAAAATTTCGTCATTGCGTTTAGCGTGCCGAGAGTAGTCATGAGATAGAGCACACGAATTGACACATGTAGCACAAAGCCCCCCAAACCGACATGCTTTCAAAACCTTAGTGTTGATTGACAAGACTGGTCGGATATTTGGGGTAGAGAAAAAGAAAAGGAGAAAGCTCGATTACACACTTTCAAAGAGAACAACTCTTGTCTGAAAGTTTGCCTGCTACCTAACAGACGCGGGGTTTTGGGGGTGTGAAAAACGATTTTGTGAATGCCATACCAGATGAAAGCAGCAAATTAAACCCGCTGACAAAAGGACAAAAAGCAAATAATCGCAGAATAATGTCGGCAAAAATTAAGATAGACCATATAAACTCACGCTTTAAAAGCATTCAAAATGTTGTCTAATCTATGCCGCTATCGATGCATAAAAGATCCTATAAGCCCCACTACAATCTCGATTATGATTAATCTAAATCGGGGTTAGAAAACAAGTTTAATTATAGAAGAACTGTCAATGTTCACTATATAATAAAAGGAGAGTATAAAAAATGGAAAAACTTAAAATGCAAAGCGAAAATTTGGTTGACGCCAATATCGAGAAGATGACAAAACTTTTCCCAAACTGCGTGACCGAAGACAGGGTGGACTTTGACCTTTTAAGGCAAGAACTTTCTAGCGTATTGGTTGAAGGCAAGGATGAACGCTACCGCCTAGATTGGGCAGGAAAACGCCAAGCCATCTTGACCGCAAACAGTCCTATTGCAAAAACACTTCGCCCATGTCGAGGCGAGAGTGTAAACTTTGACACGACCGAGAATCTCTACATCGAGGGCGATAACTTGGATGTGCTTAAGCTTTTGCACGAAACATATCTAAACAAAGTAAAGATGATTTATATTGACCCACCATACAATACAGGGAACGATTTCATTTACAACGATGATTTTGCTGAAGACGCAGAAGAATACTTAACAAAAAGCAAGCAAAAAGATGATCATGGAAATCGCTTGGAAACCAACAAAGACACCAGCGGACGCTATCATTCCGACTGGCTTAGCATGATATACATGCGACTAAGGCTGGCTAAGGATTTACTAAGCGATGATGGTGTTATTTTTATAAGCATCGGTAACGACGAACTTATAAACCTAGGAAAAGTATGCGATGAAATTTTTGGAACAGATAATTATATAGGTATATTGCCACGAGTCACAAAGAAAGCAGGCAAGAACCACTCAGGTTTTATAAGCGATAATCATGACTACATAATTATTTACGCTAAGCGTAAAACAAAAGCAAAGTTCAATGGTGTTGCGGCGGATGATGGCGAATATCTCCTTGAAGACGAATATGTATCAACAAGGGGTAGATATAAGTTAAATCAAACTCTAGATTATGATTCACTCTGGTACAATTCTACAATGGATTTTGCAATAAATGTAGAAGGGAAAACTTTTTATCCTGGTGGATCTAAAGAATTATCACAACAAAGGCATGCTGGAATACACAACCCCAAAGACTGGGTTTGGAGATGGAGTAAAGGTTTATTTGAATTTGGTTACAAAAATGGATTTGTTGTAATTAAGCAAGGGAAGGGGCGACCACGCATTTACACAAAAACTTACCTTAATGCGACAATTAAAAAAGACGGTTCTGGAAATTATTTTGTAGAAACTGCACAAAGAGAGACGAATTTAAGTTCTCTTGCACTAGTTGAAAACCAATTCTCAAATGATAATGCAAAAAAGCAACTACAACAAGTGATGGATGCTAACATGTTTGATTTTCCAAAACCTATAACACTAATAGAGCAATTGATCGAACTTGTCGATGAGCCAGGCATGATTGTTATGGACTTTTTCAGCGGATCGGCCACTACAGGTCACACGGTAATGCAGAAAAACATTGACGGAAAGAGAAGGAAGTATATTTTGGTTCAATTGCCCGAGAAAATTGACGATATCTCGAAAGCTGGCGATAAAAATTTAAAAACAATATGTGATCTTGCAAAAGAAAGATTAAAAGTTGCCGGAAAAAAGATAGCAGAGGCAAATCGAATGACAATACCAAACCTAGACATCGGTTTCCGAGTACTAAAGCTTGACGATAGCAATATGCGTGAAGTTTTCTACAATCCAAAGCAATACGATCAAAGCATGATATTAGAATTAGTGAGTTCAATAAAGGACGATCGCACGGCTGAAGATGTCTTGTTCCAAGTTATGTTGGATAAAGGTGTTAGTCTCAGCTCGAAGATAGAAAAGAGAACTACCGCAGACAGACAGCAAACATACTACATAGTGGGCACAGCAGAGCATGGTGTCATTGATTTAATATGTTGCCTAGACGAGAAAATCGACACGGACGCAGTAAAAGAGATAGCACGTCTTAGTCCTAAGTCTTGCGTATTTCTAGAGTCTGGGATGAAAAGTGACGCAACACGCACGAATGTGCAACAGGTATTCGATACTTATAGTGCAAAGACGAAAGTGGAGGTAATATGACACCATCGGAAAATAAAAACCAAAACAGTGATTGAAATCGGAAAGCCAGCGATAGATAATGGGCGACAGTCTACCGATCCATTTTATTCGCGACACCTAGTTGTAAACCTATCAAATTTTAAATAACACAAGCAGATGTTTTTTGATGTGTTCGTAGTTGGACTAAAAAGCGCAGTTAGAGCAAAAAACAAAAGATAGAGTCTAGCAATGATGAGGCAATTTATAATGCTACCTTTGAAAATGGATGTTAGAATCTTAAATAACGACTAAAACAAATCAAAGATCCAGGTAAAAGGCGACAAACAAATTGTATTGTACAAAATAAATGTAAGTGTGGACGAAAAAAATCAAAGTTGCATAATTCATTATGTAGAAGAGAACAAAAGCGATTCTACCTACTCGTGATATTGTTAATTATGATGGCAATTGCATTTCCATTTAGATAGGCGATGATTGAGTTGTATTCGAACATGTTGTGACAATCCCCGCCGAAACACACATTTAACTATGCCTGTGCGAGATTATGCAACAGCTAGAGACGTGCATTGGTGAAAGCAAGGACAAATCAGAAAACTTTATTTTGTCTGCTAAAGTTACAATAACAGTTTAACATCTACCGTATATTATTTAGTGGTGCGTATTTTGTTGACGTTCTAATGAAAATAGTATAAACTATTTATTATGAAAGAGTCTAATACCCCCGAAAAAGGTTTTTCGGTAATACGTTATATAAACAACAATATGCCCGCCGTTGGCATAGTCAACATACCGCTGTTAGAAACAAAGCTGAAAGGTGCTTTCACTTATGCGTTGAGTCTTAGCATAGAATTTAAAGACACCAATAAGGATGGCATGCCCTCGCAAGAAGAATTGCCTGAAATTGACGCTTTTTGTGATAAGTTGGATGAACAACTAGTAGGAGGCGATCCCGCACATCCTAAAGTTTTGCTCCTAGCTAGGATAACTTGGAATGGTGCGCGCGATTTGTTTTATCGTGTAACTGATCCAGAAACAGTGCATGCATATTTACAAAGCTTAATCAAACAGGAAAATTTTCCGATAAAATTCGACTATTTAATGGAGTTCGATAAAAAGTGGAAAACTACAGACTGGATACGTAAATTAGTGAAAAAGCGCAAATAATCATAAACTCAAAGAGTTGGTTTTCGCGCGAATTAATAATTTGCTTTAAAAGATGCAGTAAACCTGCTTGCAGTGCGCGGAATTTGCAATAATTCATGCGAATTTATGTCTTTAATGTTGCAATGTCGATGTCCATCATCACACAATTCATTGCAGATTTCATTTGCCGTGCTATCCATTTTGCATATTTCCCCAAATAAGCACATGTCGATTCAAAGTGTATTTACTACGAATTCTTAAGCTCTCTTGCTTGCAAGCTAGATTAAGCTATTAAATGCATTTAGTCTGTTTATGAAAACACCCCTTGTTAGGAGTATTAATGCTAACTATCTTGCTTTTAAGTCTGTTGTTTGCTACTAAAAAGCATGTGTTTTATTACACACTAATAGCATCGCAATTTATGCA
>JAITLB010000264.1 GCA_031278175.1 Christensenellaceae bacterium | reverse complement strand
CATTGTATTCCACACCATAGAAGAAACTTCCACCTTGCCCGTTCGCGTAGGCGCTGACTGTGCTCAGCCAACTTTCTGGGTTGTTGGTCTCGAGTGTGGATTTGAACTCGTAATCTGTTACACCAGCAATTAGCTGGTCTATCGTAGTCATGTTTTCTACCTTCATCTATGTTTTACTACCGATTGATTTTCATCAACACCCGTTTGTCGTGCCTGCCGTTGAACTCGCTGTAGAATAGTTGTTCCCAAGTGCCGAAGTCAAGTCTGCCGCCCGTGATGTAAATAACCACCTCGCGCCCCGTGTCGTTTCAATACCTTCTCTTGTACGTTGCAAAATGAAAGCCCGATCCAATTCGGCGATGCCCGCAAAAGCGAACAGCATGAACTTGCCTGTTAGTGTCGACATGTCGATTTTTCCTTTTAGACTTACAAATCCCACACCCGTTTCCGACAGCGCCGTTCCATAAGGTCTAATAAATCCCCTTATATTGCGGGCGGAGTGGCTGAATGATTCAACAAATATAGTGTCACCATGCTTTATGGTGACTAAGAGTTTTTACAGACCCAGACACGCGGCATTTTTACCGCTTAATTTATCCATGTAGGTGTTTTCTTTGAAAATCGCAAGTTCCTCCATGGCGAATAACGGTCTCGATTTGATTTCTAACTTAACTGTGTCGCTTTAAAGCGGCATCATAATGTGACTATCAACAATAGGAGTGCCTTCCGTATCAACTCCTACGGTTCCACTTGAATATATAACGAGAGGACTAAGCGGTTTCATAGTTCTTGGGCCGCACCGATTCATTAACATTTGAATATGTTTATCTTGCGAGAAAAGTTCATTTTCAGGAACCTTTCCCGACAAGACGCTAACAAGTTTCAGTGTTTTGTTCTCTCTAAATTCTATAATAGACATCTCAATTTATTATTTTTTGCTTCGCTGTTTTCTTTTTTTTGCAAATCACGTGCAATTTTAATATTATACCAAATAAATAATTGAGATGCACATAGAGCAGTTGCAATGATAATCCATATTAAAAATTCTTGAAAAAAGAAACCCGAAAGCAAGCCCAAAATCGTTCCAACGGCAACGATGAGCAATTCAATTTTCCATATTTTTTTTAGCACTGCTTTTTGTCTCTCTCTATTTCGAGGTTCCTTTAGCGCAAAAATTAAAAAACTTGATATTCCTAATCCCAGTAAAACACCTACAATTAAATACGACCACATAGTGCCTCCTAATATCAAACAGAATCCCCTGTTGTTATAAATAAAAATTGGTTTTGTACTACAGCATATGATTTTTTAGAGATTGTGCATATTTTGCATCAGATAAAGCATTCGTGGCAGATTGTCCCAAACAAAACTTGATACCTGAAACAAAAAACTGATTCCCGAAGTAATCTAAAACACAACACTGCTAACGATGCTAGTAGTTGACACACCAGCCGCCACAGCAACGAGCACAACGTCCGATCTCAAACATCTGCAAGCGCAAGACCTAATGTAGCAGCATTCGCCAACCAAGTAGCACTGGCTTAAGTTACTCTTAAATTTTTTGTTGCGATAAAAGGTTAGAATAAACCCATTTTCACAATCTTACATATAAGATATCACAGTAATAAATGTTTTATCAAGCATTTTGCGAAAAAGCACTAATTTTTCTACAGACACCATGTTCTATATAACTATAATAACAAGTCTATTTTATAAATATTAGCATAAAATCTTTTTATTAGCAACAATAACCTTATGAATAAAACATTTAGCGAAAGACAAACTTCTTTAAGAAAAAATAGGCGACTTCCCACAAAAGAAATTGTGCGACAATTTACAAATTAAGCTAAGTTCCTATAAGCATTCTGAAACTGCAAACAATGAGTATGTGCCTGTTTATAAAACCCTAATTCAGTTATCCGAATTTCTTAATGTTAGTATCGACTATACTTTAGGTTTGACAAATGCAATGAAATCAAGCTTTTTCAGCCCAAAAGAAAATCACCTACCGCTACAATTCTTTGTTCAATTGCTGGTGGGGAATATTGTGGAGTTGCGAGGGCTAGATTCACTGACTGTTCCCACTTCAAGATTATACTCTACTAGCTGAGTTAATTGATTATGCCTTTTACCATATCAAATTTTTTCGCCTAGTAAAAAATGAATGCTATTTGTAGTTTAGGTGCAATAATATGATAAGCAAATAAATAAAAAATAACTTGATCAAGTTATTGCTTAATTGCTTTAAATGGTATAAACTATTATTGATAAAAAGTATAGATCTCAAAACAATCTACACACCAAGTGCTCAATCAAATACAGTTGTAATGTGGGAATATCACATGCGAATACTTTGTTTGCAACATTTGCAGCATTAAAGAGGATATCGCGTGCTTGTACAATTTAAATGTTAGTAAAAACATCTTTTGTATCTGCCGATATTTAAATGATATAGTAGTATTTGTTTTAGGATCTATGATAATATAATGCATATAACCTAGCCGAGAGGGACTAATGAAATTTTTTCATATATCAGATCTACATATTGGAAAACGGATTAATGAGTTTTCCATGTTTGAAGACCAACAATACATATTAGAGCAAATAGTAAAAATTGCTATTGAATTAAGACCAGATGCTGTTTTGATAGCTGGTGATGTTTATGATAAGAATGTGCCGAGCGAAGATGCGATATTGCTATTAGATAAATTTCTATGCGATTTAAACGATTTGGATATTGCTGTATATGTTATAGCTGGTAATCATGATAGTCAGGTGCGTCTTGCATTTGGTGCTAAGTTGTTAAAGAGCAACAATGTACATATAGTGGGTTCGTTTTCAGGTATAATTGAAAAATCGATTTTCAGTGACCAATACGGCGAAATTGGCATATGGATGTTGCCATATTTAAAACCGTCACTCGTGCGCAAATATTTTGAGAATGAGGAAATAACAAATCACGAGGACGCTATCGCTACAGTTTTAAAAAACACTGAAATTGATAAAAATGAAAGAAATATCTTAATAGCTCATCAGTTTGTTACAAATGCAGATATCAGCGGATCTGAAGAAATCTATGTAGGAACGCTTGAAGATGTTTCAGCAGCGCTTTTCTCAAATTTCGATTACGTTGCTTTGGGGCATATACATAGAGCGCAATCTATCGGTTGCAATACAGTGAGATATAGTGGCACACCACTTAAATATTCAATACACGAAGCTGATCAAATCAAATCTATAACAGTGGTGGAAATGCTAGAAAAAGGTAATGTTAAAGTATCGAGTGTTCTTCTAGAACCATTACGCGAAGTTAGGAAAATCAGAGGCAAGTTCGATGAGATATTGGAAATTGCAAGGAGTGATGACGATAAAGCAAGAGATGATTATATTTACGTTGTTTTGACCGATGAGCAAGATGTGCCTAACGCTACTAACGCAATTAGAAGCATATATCCGAATTTAGCTAAGATTGAATATGATAATACCAGAACTCGCTCTAGCAAGGTTGGTTTAGCTGCTAGAGATCTACAGAATAGAGATCCAGTAAAAATTTTTGCGGAGTTTTTCAAGATGCAAAACGGCAGAGACCCTGGCGCGGAACAATTGGAATATGTAGAAACAATATTTAAGAGAATAGCAAGTGGGGAGTGTGAATATGAGACCCGTTAATATAAGTATATGTGCTTTTGGTTGTTATGCAAAGCAGCAAAACATTAATTTTGAGTTGCTAGGAAAGGAAGGATTGTATTTAATATGTGGGAACACAGGTGCAGGAAAAACAACCATATTCGATGCTATAGTATTTGCACTATATGGTGTAGCGAGTGGTCAAAACAGAAAGCCCGATATGTTGCGTTGCAAACAAGCAACCGAGGATGATAGAACGTCAGTAGAATTTGTTTTCAGATATGGTGAAACTCAAGAGTATAGAATTATAAGGACACTGTCACATTTGCGCAAAAAAAAGCGAGGTGAAGGTTTTTTAATGACACCTGCTAGTATTGAATTATATTTGCCAGATGGGCGCATACTGACAAGAGCAAGCGAAGTTGATAATGAGATAGTTAAGATATTAGGTGTTAATCACGATCAGTTTGCACGTGTTGCGATGATTGCACAAGGTGAATTTATGAAAGTACTGCACTCATCTACAACAGAGAGGATAGAGACACTGCGAAAAATTTTTAATACCGAGCAATACAATCAGTTCCAAAAAATAATCACTAATGACTCAAAGATCCTTAAAGAAAAACTTAAGGCAGTGCGCACTAATTATCAAGGCGAGTTGAGTGCCGTGGAAGCTGATTTAAACGATGAAGTATCATTGGCATTAATAAATAATATTTGGAAATTAGGAGAGGCAGAATATGACAGATGTCCCCAATTGATAGAAGAGATAATAGATCGCGATAGTAGGAAAATAGTGCAAAACGAAAATCAGCGGGTAGAATTAGCTGGCAAACTAGCAAAAATCCATCAAGAGATAGGTGTAGCCGAACATACAGAAAAGATACGCAAAGAGCTGGACTCGGCAAAATTTAATCTTTCTTTGACTGAATCCATTATGGGGGACTCAATTGTAGTCTTGAATAAAGCAAAGTTAAGAACACCCGAACTCGAGCAAATCTCTAAGCAAATAGAAGAAATAGAAGATAGTATATTAGATTACATGTGTTTAGATAATATAAAAAGTTCATTGCGCGACAAAGAATATGAAGCAACTCAAAACACGGAACAATTCAAAAAACTGAGAAGTGAGATTGAACGCAATATCTCTTTTCTTAACACGGCAAAGACAGAATTCAACAAAATGAGTGTTCTGGATCTAGAAATTGCTAATTTGAACACCGAAAATGCGAAGTTAACAGATTTGATTGAGCGCATTAAATCTGTAGAAATTGCATATAGAGAATATGAGATACTATTAAAGCAATATAATATAGCGCAAGACAAATATAAAAGTGATATGGAATTAGCTAATGCTAAATCCGCAAACTTTGAGCAAATGAATAGAGTTTATTTAGATGCGCAAGCTGGTGTACTTGCTAAAGAATTAAAAAGCGGGCAACCATGTCCAGTATGTGGATCGACATCTCATCCAAAGTTGGCAACAGGAAACGATGCGATACCAGCTAAAGAGGATTTAGATTCTGCAAAAATCGCGCGGGACAGTGCGAATACAGTTATGGAGCGATCAGCGCAAATAGCGCACACATTAGGCGGTCAAGTAGAGACAAAAATAAGCGATGTTCATGCTCAAGCTAAATATATTTTAAAAGATAACATGCCATTTGACGATTTAGTTGAATACACAAGAAAAATGCTAGCATGTAATGAAAAGCGAAAGATGGAATTGGATTCAGAATTAGCCGATAAGAATAGGAAGGCACAAGGGAAATTCAAACTAGGTGTTCAAATTCAAAGGTTTGAAAGCAGAATAAGTGAAGATCAAAAAACGCTAACGGAGTTGGAAAGAATCATTTTTGAGTCGAGTGTATATATTCAAGCATACATGAAGGATATAGTAGAGACTGAACAGAAATTAAAATTTAAATCTGAGGCTGAAGCTAAAAATGAGTTAGACACACTAAAACAGATAAAACTAGAAATAATGCAGGAGTTGGATAGTGCGCAGAAAAATTATGAGCAAGATCAAAAAGACCTTTTAGAAGTTAAAACAAAAATAAGCACTATGGAAGAATATCTGTCGGGACGCAGTGTCACTGATATAGAGAAATTGTATTATGACAGAGACGCATACGATCAAGCATTGAAGACATTAAATAAACTGTTAGATGAAGAGAAAATCAGAACAAGCAATAATAAGAAGATTTTAAATGAGATTAACAGAATAAGTGGTGATTTGTCGAGTATAACAGCGCAGTATACTTGGCAGAATGAAGTGTCTGAAACTGTTAGTGGATCGATGGGAAGATCTAAAGTAAAGTTAGAAGCATATGTGTTAGAATGGTATTTCGATGAGATAATAAATCGCGCGAATATTCGATTAGATCAGATGACCGATGGACAATACGAATTAATACGTCGAACCGATGGCAATAGACAGACGCAGAGTGGTCTTGATTTAAATGTTATAGACCATTATAACGGCACAGAGCGCGATGTAAAGACATTATCGGGTGGTGAATCGTTTTTAGGTGCGCTATCGCTAGCACTAGGTCTTGCTGACGAAATACAAAGCGCAGCAGGGGGTATTAGAATTGACTCAATGTTTGTCGATGAGGGGTTTGATACATTGGATGATAATAAAATGACACAGGCATTGAATGCTTTAACCACTGTCGCTCACTCGGATTGCTTAATCGGCATAATTTCACATGTGCGCGGACTAGATGAAAAGATAAGTCGTAAAATCATAGTTAAAAAATCTCGAAATGGCACTAGTCAAGCAGAAATTGTAATTGACTAAACAGAATTTGCGATTTAAGCTCAATCTTTGTTGAATGCTTTCTATTTATTATACACTACATTCATCGCGGTGCTAGAAAACCTTATGATAAATGTAGCGAGTTTGATGCACTAGTAAAAGTGCACAAAAAGACCAAACAATATAGACGTATTAACAATTGACCGCAAAGATGGATTATGTGTCTGTTGATTAAATAGTATCATTAAGCAATGGTTGAGCGCAATGATTGCAATATAAAATGGAATGGGGCACTAGATAAGTATCTGCGCTTTCAATTAATCAAAGTGCCTTTTTATCTGCAAAGTAAACATTTAGTAGAAAGATTAAGTAGACTATAGACAATAGACGAAAAATATCGTATAATATTGCAATGAAAAAAATGTTTTTCCGCAATACAGACGCTGTGATTATAACAGAAAAATCAAATCTTTATTATTTCAGTTGTTTCAACAATGATGATGCGACCATAGTATTCACTAAGGATAAGAATTACTATATTACCGACTCGCGCAATATGGAAGGCGCTAAAGAGATAGTGAAGGGGTTTGAGTTAATAAACAACGGGCCATCCACTTATCTTGAAACAGCTATTAAGTTATGTAATGATTCAAATGTTAATATAATAGGTTACGAGGATGAGCAAATAAAGCATAAGGATTATGCCGCGCTTGAGAATGCTTTGCCTGGCAAACAATTCATACCTATGTCAGATAGAATTGCGCAGATGCGACAATCAAAGGATGAAAGAGAACTATCTTATATTACTAAAGCGCAAGAGATCACTGATCTTGTTTTTAAGGAAATATTAGATTATATTAAGCCTGGAATGACTGAGCTTCAAGTTGCATCCCAAATCAATTCGAGAATATATGGATATGGTTGTACTCTTGCGTTTGATCCTATAGTTTCATTTGGTAGAAATACATCAAAGCCTCATTCAGCGCCTAGTACTAACGTACTAGATAAGATAGATATTATACTCTTAGATTTTGGCGCAAAATATATGGGTTATTGTTCTGATATGTCTAGAAGTTTTGCTATAGGCAAAGTTGATTCTGAATATAAAAGAGTGTACGAACATGTGTTAGCTGGACAAAATGCGGTCCTCTCAGGATTAAGAGCGGATATTAAAGGATGTGATTGTGATGCTATCGCAAGAAACTATTTCCAGAGAGTTGGTCTTGATGAGTATTTCCTACATGGGTTAGGTCATGGGGTTGGTATTGATATACATGAAGCACCTTCACTTTCACGCTCATCCCAAGATCAAATCTGTGCGGGTGCAGTAGTTACAATAGAACCAGGGCTATATTTTAACGGTCATTTTGGAATAAGAGTCGAAGATATGGTAAGATTTGAAAATAATGCCGTATATAACTTGACAAAATCACCTAAAACATTGATAATTTTATAAACAATAGTAAAAGGAGCACTAAATGGCATATATAGTTGCAGGAGAGTTTAGAAAAGGTGTTTCGTTCGAAATGGACGGAACACTACAAGTAATAATTGAATTTCAACATGTCAAACCTGGAAAAGGTGCGGCATTTGTTCGTGCGAAAATTAGGAATATAATAACTGGTGGTGTTATTGAAAGGACATTCAATCCAAATGAAAAATTCGAATTAGCGCATATAGATAGAAAGAAGATGACGTATAGTTATGCAGATTCTGATTTGTATTATTTTATGGATACAGAGACATATGATCTTGTACCATTAAGTAAAACATTGATTGAGGAGGCACTAAACTTCATTAAAGAAAATTCTGTAGTTGAAGTTGCATTCCACAAGGGTGTAGCGTTTTCAGTAGAACCTGAAAATTTTGTTGAATTACAGATTGTTGAATGTGAACCAGGAATAGCTGGTGCAACAGCTCAACCTGGAACAAAGGCTGCCGTGCTAGAGACTGGTTATGTAGTACAAGTCCCATTATTCATTAATAATGGTGAGACGATACGCATCGACACACGAACTGGTACGTACATGTCGAAAGCAAAAGGTTAAATTAAAGTGTTAAGAGTGTCGGGAATGCTGGACACTCTTAACACCACTATTAATCATACTAATAATTAAGAACATTCGAATTCTTATTTCATATTGCGTCCTACATTGCTATTTAGACGCTATATCACCGCGCACATCGCACGAGATGTACTGTCTTGTATATTTATTCAAATTATTCATGACAGCACGCATACGGGGCATTTAAGCGCTAATTACATTTACTACTTAATTTGATATATTTGTCTTGTTTTGTTTAGCAGACGCTTTTTTAAAGAATCGCAGCCGCAACGCATTAAGCAATACAGATACTGATGAGAAACTCATAGCCGCCGCTCCTATCATTGGATTTAAGAGCGATTTGCCGTCTATGAGATATAGCAGACCTGCCGCTATTGGAATGCCTATAATATTATAACCAAATGCCCAACCCAAATTTTCCTTTATATTGCGAAGTGTTGATCTGCTTAGTTTGAGTGCTGTAGGAACGTCACTCAAGTCACCACGCATTAAAACAATATCAGCTGATTCAATTGCTACATCGGTACCTGTGCCAATGGCGATGCCAATATCTGCTTGTGTGAGAGCGGGTGCGTCATTTATCCCATCGCCTACCATCGCTACACATTTTCCAGCGCTTTGTATTTTCTTAATTTCTTCTGATTTTTCTCCAGGTAAAACTTCTGCTACAATGCGTTCAATTCCAGCTTGCTTTGCAATAGCCGTTGCGGTCCGATGATCATCACCAGTCATCATGATAGGTTCGATGCCCATTTGAATTAAGGTAGAGATAGCTAAAGCACTTCCAGATTTAATTGTATCTGCTACAGAGATGATCCCCAAATATTTATCGTTTTTTGCTATAAAAAGCGGAGTTTTACCAGCATCAGCAAATTGCGATGAAATTGACTCATCGAAGGATATATCGTAGCTTTTCATTAATTTAGTGTTTCCGATGAGCACTCTAGAGTTTTCAATGGTAGCAGTGATTCCCATCCCAGTGTGGGAGCTAAAATCAGA
>JAITLB010000174.1 GCA_031278175.1 Christensenellaceae bacterium | reverse complement strand
AAAAGCTGTATCGAGGGAGGGTAAATAAGAATGCCAAGACACGACAACATTTTCTTAGACGTACAACGTCTATTGCATACATTTCGCCTCAAGCAGGTGATGTGGCTGTGCGTATTCCTATGCGCAACAATATTATTGCACACAGCAATAAGTTTCATGCCGAATTAAATACTGCGTTGCAAGTATTCAGTCAATTCGCGCCACCACAAACACCGATAGTTGCTGCAGAAACAGGCATTTTTGTTGAATTTGTAGGTGCGGATGGATATGACCTTGTAACTAAAAGCCTCGAAGACGCAAGGCAGGGGCGGCTATGAACGTAAGAGAGGTTCCCGTAACCAAGGCTACGCTAGCGACAGGACAACCAGTTATTACGGTTACAAAGTCGGTGGTTTTATACCAAGCCGAAAAGAGCAAGTTTTTATCAAAAAATTAAACCAATATGCGGATGCGACAATGAACACGACCAACGGCAATCCTAAACACCAGACGCTTATCAACAGCATTGAAAGTATCAATACCGCAATAAGCATTAGTTCATTTTGGGTAAGCAGACCGCAAGATTTACCCGATAGCAATAGCAGATGGCATGAGCTTTGGATTGACACGCAGGTTGACAACGAGTAAAGTCACAATAAAAATGGAGGTAAGCGTCAATGACAACACCTAAAAACATATTCAACGAAAAGCCAATAAGAGCGCAGTATTCAATCGAGCGGGCGGAGTGGTTGTTCGCGGCGATTGATGTGCTTTCTGCTTTAGCGGAGCAAACTTCGTACAATCATGCCCGAAAGAATTGGAACGTGTTAAAGACCCGCAATGGTCAGTTGTCTACAAACTGTGGACAACTGAAACTACTTGCTGCCGATGGAAAAAAATATATGACGGATGTCTTGAATAAGGCGGGGGTTTTAGCGCTTGCATCGCTACAAAAGTATGCGAATGTTGATGCACTGATGGAATGGCTTTCGCGATACGGCAAATCCGAAAAGAAATATATTTTGAAGCACAAAGACATTGACGTGGTCGAAATCGAGCTAAACGATGCAGGCGAAATTGCCGTAATCGGAAAAGTATTAAACGAAGCACATTTGCCCGTAGGCACCGTTATTAGCTGCGGAGTTGATACTGCAGAATTACAAAAGTGGTGGAGCGGTCGCTCTATACCAGCGAGCCGCGAAATGTTGAATGAGGTACTTGTTTCACAAGGACTTGTTTTGCCTCAACAACTGCTTGAGAAAAACTCGGGGTTAAGTTTGTCCGACCAATACTGGATTTGCACGAAAGATGCGGATATAAAGTGGGCAAGCATCAATTATTTTGATAACAATTTCTCCGAGGATGTCGGCGATATGCTTTTCGGCAGAGCGATTAGCAAAAGCGATGGGGTAATAAATTTATCCTCACCCGATAACACATCGGACGGTATGCTTAAAAAGAAATGGAAAATCGTTGACGGAAAAAGATGCTTGATAAAGGGCAGTAGCAAGCCATTTCATCAAGAGGTCGCAAACGAGGTTCTGGCGGCGAGAATTTGCGAACGCTTAGATATTTCGTTTGTTAATTATTGGGTTGTCGATATTGACGGCGAAAAATACAGTGCCTGCGAGGATTTTATTACGGGCGACACCGAGCTTGTGTCGGCATGGCGGGTCGCAAAGCAGCTTAAACCCGACAGCAACACTTCCGCATACGAAGCCTTTATTAGAAAAGCGGAGGAGTTTGGTATTACCGATGCACGCCGCAAAATCGATATGATGCTGACACTTGATTTTATAATTGTCAACGTGGATCGCCATTATAATAATTTTGGTTTTGTGCGAGATGCTAACACTCTTGAATGGCTGGATATTGCGCCGATTTTTGACAGCGGCAATTCAATGTGGTATACGGATTTACATACCAACATAAATCCAATGGACCTTCATTTTGAGAGTAAAGCATTCAACAAAAAGTTGCAACAGCAAATCAAGCACATAAAAGACTTCTCATGGCTAAACCTTGATGCGCTTGACGGCATAGAGGACATTTATGCCGAAGTTTTAGAAAGGGCAATACCCGCCTCCGCAAAAATAATCGAGCGCAACAATAAGCTCTGCGCCGCGTTAAGAAAGCGTATCGAGTTTCTAAGGGGTATTATCACTAAACGGCAAACGCAAGAATGAGGATCAATCATGGATGATAAAGTAGCGACAAATTGCCCTCTTTGCGGGAGGGCGGATGTTATAAGAAGGTGCATCATTACAGACATTCGGTGAATTATTGCGAGTGCCCTAATGTAGGGCATTTGTATTGCGAGTGCCCTAATGTAGGGCGTTTGTTTTGGACAACGACGTAATAGTCCATAAAACCGTCACGACTAACGGCATGAGCCAAACTACAAGGGATAGAAAGCCCTGCAACGCGACAATCTCAAACCGTGGGCGGGGAAACAGGGGTGGAACTTCGTAACCGAGAAAGTCGAAGTCGCCGTTTCCAGCTATAAAGTTTCTGCCGATGACCGCGACAAGATACAGGAAATCAAGGCGATGACAGACCGTAAGGAGTTCGACATACTCGGGATTTACATGAGCGACAGGCTGGGTCGCATTCGTATATTCACCTGATACTTAAAAATAGGATATACACGGGTGTTTACGTTCTGCATAAAAAGACGAAAAATAAGCCGCTCATAGAATCGCCCGCTATGCCGCACCTTGTGATTATAGCCTCCGCGACCTTTGAAAAGGCGCGGGCGATATGCAAGGCAAGCGACAAACGCTCCGATGGACACCAGCGCAAGACCGTTCACGGCAAGCAGCTTCTCACGGGGCTTTTATACTGCGGAGAATGCGGCAAAAAATTTGCAAGCCATTATAAAAGCGCGATGCACACCTTCAAAAACGGTTCGGCATGGAAATGGGAACAACATAGTTATCGCTGTACATCGTACTTCATACCGTTTGAAAGAATGAACGGCGGTTGGCACCAAACCCTGCATAGAGTGGATCAAATAGACAAACTGGTAATCGATGACGCGAAGTCGTTTGTTAAACAGTCCGACCGAGAGAAACTATTAAAAAACAGCGAGACCTCGACAGGCGAGGAATTAAAAATCGCGACCGAAAAGGCGGCGAAAATTAAACGCGAGCTTGCACGCGCCGAACGCGAACACGCGAAATTAGAGGAGGCGGTGGTTAAGTCGCTGATGGGCGATAGCGAGTATCCGCCCGCGTTTCTAAACAAGTTGCTCACGGATAAGGTTAAGGAACTTACAGACCTTATAGCGGAGGGCAAAGCCGCCGATGCGGAACGGGAGGAACTGCAAGCCCGCTTCGACTCGCAAAAGGAATTCGCCGAAAACCTCGATACATGGGAAGCGCACTTTGAACAGGCGGACTCGGTGCAAAAGAAAGCCATGATCCTAAACATTATCGACCGCATAACGGTCAACCCGTCAAGACTAATCGTCATCTACAAACTCGAAACCCGCCGCATGGGCAGACTGCAAACGATAGAAATGCCCGATTGGCTAACCATACCGACAATAGACGGAATGCCCGACAATCAACCGCCCTACCCGCCCCAAAACAGCGGCGATGGCGGAAACCCCGCCCAATACAGCGCAATCAGCCCCAACACCGCCCATTCTCACACCGCTAGTGGTGTAAAAGGGTAAAACTTAGCAATGAAAAAGTTACAATGTCATAATGCACTATCAATCGATTCTTTGCCGCACCATTTGCATATTACTTTCGCCCGCTCATCTCAAGTTTTACTGGTACTGTGCTCTATGCCAGCGCTTAATTTTTGCACAAAATTTAATCGCTACTTTCTAATTCGGCAACTCATTTGAAAACGCGCAACAGAAAAGGTCTTCTGTTTTAATAAGCTTAAACGGGAAGACCTTTACAACCAATATTTAGTGCATTAAGAATTTAAGTTATCTCTTGCCGCGACTGCTTTTTGCGAATGGAATAAATCCACTTGATTTAGACTTAAACGCTGAATTTCCCGACAGTGCAGATTTTGTCTGTGCTTTTTGCGTTATTATATCTGAAAACGTTGATATGCCTTGTGACAAAACATGTTCGTTTACACTCGTTTTTCTAGTGTGTGCAATATTCAAAAGAGCTGTTAATCTATCCGCGTCTTCTACAATAGAAATAGATACACCCTTTCTCCCAGCGCGTCCTGTTCTTCCAATGCGGTGAGTATAAGACTCAGTATCATTTGGAATATCTAGATTTATAATATACTCAACATTTTCTATGTCAATACCGCGCGCAGCTACATCAGTAGCAACCAGTATATTTAATTTGTGAGCTTTCATAGATTCCATTGTCCTTCGTCGCTCTGACTGCGTCATGTCACCATGCAAAGCCAGTGCATTAATGCCTCTAGCATGTAAAAATCTTGTTGTCGCGTCTGTCATAGCCCTTGTGTTACAAAAAACGATAGCACTTTGTGGTTTGATTTCATTTATCAACTCAAACAATGCTTGCTTCTTTCCACCTGGAAAGGTTCGAATATATGTTTCCTCTATTTCTTCCTCATTTGTAGTTAATCTAGCACTTTCGATAAATACTGGATTCTTCATGTACGTCACCATAAGCGATTTAATCGCTGACGGCATTGTTGCAGAAAACATCGCGGTTTGACGCGAGTGCGGGGTTCTTTTTAATATAGTTTCGATGTCATGCCTAAAACCCATATCAAGCATTTCATCAGCTTCGTCAAGCACAACTAATTTAACTTTGTCTAATCGGAGTGTCTTTCTATTGATATGATCTATAATCCGGCCTGGGGTTCCTACTACAATTTTAGCTTTTTTAATACCCTCTATTTGCTTTGACATCCCAGATCCGCCATATACGGCTACAGCACTTATACTATATTTATATGTTGTAAGTTTGCGAATCTCTTCTGTCGTTTGAACGGCTAACTCGCGCGTTGGACAAAGAATCAAAACTTGAATGTCTTTTGATTCTAAATCAATGTTCTCTATTGCTGGTATTGAAAAAGCAAATGTCTTACCCGATCCTGTTTTTGATCTTCCCACTATATCTTTCTTTTCAAGCATTGCAGGGATACATTTCCCTTGTATCTCTGTCGGTTCAGTAAATCCAAGACTTGCAACTGCTCTAACAATCGGCTCGGATATATTCAGTTCTTTAAACGTCATATGTAAAATTAATGATCCTCTTTTAATTTATTTTCTTTCGGAAGTTATTTCCTTGCATTTCTCTGCGGTGACCTGCTCTTTATTAATGGCATATATATTGCAAAAAACAATAGTGATGCACAAGCAAATCCCGCCAGAACTATACCTAATGCCACATACCATGACATCGGCGTTTTAACAAGCAGAACGTAATATTCTGTGCTTGCCAAATACGATTCGTTTTCTTTGTATCTTATCAAGAAAAGATACTCCTGTTGTGGTTTCAAACCTTTAAATGTAGTCGTAGCCTGCCAAGTTTCTCCACCATCAATGGAATATTCGAGATCATCGGATGATTCAAATGTTATCGACGATCCTGATCTCTCTAAGACTTTAACGGTTTTATCTTCAGGTTTCTGCACTTTAGTAGCTTTTTCAACTAACACCTTAACAGCAATATTTTCAATTTGGAGATAATTGAATGAATTCACGATTGGTAAATACTTAACACTGAAACTTTGCTCACCGACAGCGCCTACCGTTGTTTCTTCTGTAGCGTCCCAAGTAAATCCTGCGGGGAGTTCTACATTTTTTAATAGTTCACCAAATGTTGCCTTTAAACCAGTTGGTGCTATATAACTAGGAGTAGCTGGCATTATTGTAGGTGAAACTTGAATTTTACATTCTAAATTTGCATAATTATAATTAGAATTGTTGTACGGTTTAAACACTACAGTATAACCCTCGTTGTTTACGTGTGGGTTTATATCTTGATTTTCCCACACAAACTCACCTTCACTGTTATCACTAAAGCCTATATCTCCTAGCGTCAACGATTCAGAGTATGACACAGCAACCAAAGATCCTACTTCAGGTATCGTTGTGGCAATCGCTTGCGCCACGTTGAGCACAACAAATTTAGTAAAGCCAATTACATCAGAATCATCTGGAATAAATACTGCCTCATATTGCAAAACATTTACAACGGGAACAGTATTAGGATTGACCCACTCAAAATTCCCCGGATAACTTTGTGAAACACCACTTATCGATATAGCAGAAAGTTTTGAATTTTCAGCATATGTAACTTGTCCTGCATTTGTCGGAAATATAACACCATTGTTTTCAATATTCGATAAAACAAGTTTCTCAACTTTTAATCCAACATCATATAAAAGGCTTTCGTAGTTTACAGCGTCCGAAGGTGTAAAAGTAACCGAATACGCGCTAATATTTGATTTTGGTATCGTGTCAGGTTGTGACCACGCAAATGTTCCATCACCAGAACCTGTATTGGCATTGAATGGAATTTGTTCTAATGTCTTTGTCGGGCTATACGTGATAGTTCCTGCTGTAGGAAACACTATGCCAAAAGGTGAGGCTTTTGTTACAGTTAGTGAAATATTCTTTTCTCTTAGCACACCAGTGTAATTATAATTTGTGTCATCGTTAGGTGTAAACACAACTGCATATTCGCTAACATTTACAACGGGTGTTTGAGTGGGGTTCGCCCAAGCAAACGTGCCATCGCCAGAACCACCCGACAATGTTATGATTGATAAGGTTGCACTGGGATCATACTTGATCTGTGATGATTTTACAGACGGAAAGACGACTTGACTTGGTGTAGCTTTTATAACCTCTAAAGATACTAAACTAGTACAAACTACGTCTGAATAATCATAATTAACGGCATCACGCGGTGTGAATTTAACAGTATATGAGGTTTCACTTACCTGTGGCACTGTGTTGGGAGAGTCCCAATCGAAAGTCCCATCGCCCGAACCACCCAATAGAGAAATTTGAGACAATTTTTGACTTGGACTATAGATTGTAGACACTGTTGTTGGAAATACTATCGTGTCAGGGTTTGCTTTCGATACATTTATTGTTATTGTTTTCTCTAAACTAATATTTTCAAAGTTATAATTAGGGTCAGGTACAAACACTATTGTAGCACTAGTAAGATTTACAGTGATAGGTAGCGCCTTGTCTTTCCATTCAAATGTGCCATTCCCGCCTACTGGCATATTATCTAGTCGCGATGCATAATCGATAACTCTAAAATCTTTTAGCGTGTAACTGTTCTTGTTGGGATCAACTTGATAAGTAAAATCAACCCGCTCTGGAAACGAAACCTCACCAGAAGCTTTCTTAATCGTTACTTGTTTCTGCTCTGATACTTTAACATCTGTATAATCATAATTTGTCGTATCGCGTGGCACAAACTCGATATAGTATGTGTCTGTGACTGCTTTTAATATCGTGTTGTCTCCATCTTTCCATCTAAAGCTACCATCTCCCGAACCACCTGATAGAGTCACATCTGATAGAAAAAAATTAGGTTTATATACCAAATCAGACTCTGCAATAGGGAAAACAATGGTTTCAGGTGTAGCTTTTTTAATAACTAACGTTATGCTATCAGTGACAGAGTCATAACCAGCATCTTTTGGTGTAAATGTCACACTGTACTTATCAATATCACAAGTTGGAACTTTGTTTGGCTCGGTCCATGCAAATGTTCCTGCACCAGTAGTGCCACCTACTAACTCTATATTTGCTAAAGTGCGAGTTGGAGAATATATGAGACTACCTGAATCTTTAGCTGTTGGAAACTCCAAACCAGGGTATGGTACGGCACGCGCTGTTTCTCCGTTGATTAGCATTAACGTTAAAACAAAGAGCATAAAAACCCCAAATATAAAGATTATCGAGACAACTCTCTTCGATAAAACCGACATTAAAACTCCGTTAAACCCATTCTAGACAGGTAATACAGCATTCACAAAAGATCATTTTAATCTAACATGCGTTTGTGTAATTTATTTATATTATACAATAATAATTGCTATTTTGCCAGTGAAAGAGCCTATGAATTGCCTATTTTATATATTTTCTATGCAATTTCGCGCATTTTATGCCAATTTGCGATTTTTGCGTTTTATATGCTTTACAATTACAGGTTTTGCTGGTAAAATTATCAAGCTAATTTTGCACAAGTTGCAAAATATCCTTGTTTCCACTATAAATGGAAGCCATAAGTCCATAAGGAGTTTATATATTTTACATGAACAAATATCAATTATTGTTTATCATTGATGATGAAATTGAGAAAGACGCAAAAACTGCGCTAATTGATAAATTCTCAGATCTCATTACAAGTCTTGACGGAACAATTGACTCAACAGAGCAATGGGGTAAGCGTACTTTGACTTATCCAATAGACCGCAAAACAAAGGGTTATTATGTCCTTATCAATTTTACTGCTAATGCAAATGTGCCAGCTGAAATTGACAGACAAATGCGCATTAACGATGCAATTATGCGTCAAATGATTACCTTGCAATAGGAGGTCACAATGAATAAAATCTTTTTAATCGGTAGACTTACAAGAGACCCAGAGTTAACAACACTTCAAACTGGATCAAAATGTTGTAAGTTTTCGATTGCTGTTGATAGACGTTATAAGGAAACAGATGGAAGTCGTGCCACAGATTTTTTCCCTGTAACAGTCTGGGGCAAAGCGGCGGAAAATAGTGCCCAATACCTTAAAAAGGGTAGACAAGTGTCTGTAGTTGGGAGTTTGCAAACTAGAAATTATGATGCAAATGATGGAACTAAGCGTTTTGCAATAGAAGTATCAGCCGATGATGTCGAATTCATAGGTTCTAAATCTGCTGATGATTCTGAAGCCACACATTACGAGCCTTCCAACACAACATCAACACCGCCACTTGGATTGCAAGCAATAGCGGTATCCGACAATTCATTACCATTCTAATTAAGAGGAGAATACAATTAAAATGAGCAGAGATAATAATAAGTCTGCATACTCAGGACGCAGATCAAATAGAAAAAAAGTATGCAATTTCTGTGTAACTAAAGCTACGGACATAAACTATATTACACTTGTTAAAGATATTGAAAAAGGTACCTTTGATAAGAATTTAGAAAAACAACGTCCACGCTTTGTAACCGAAAAGGGGAAAATTATACCCCGTAGAATTTCTGGTGTGTGTGTTAGACATCAACGCTTGCTCGCTACCGCAATAAAGAGAGCGAGATTGATGGCATTACTACCATTCAAAGCCGAATAATATAAGAATTAACCTTAAGATTTGTTTCTTAAGCATGTTTTAGCTATTAACATTCACAATAAGCTCAGTCTCACATAACACGAACCCAATTTTGTTATGTGAGATTTTTTTTAAATACTCATTCAAATCTCTTTTTAGTTTTCGCTACGCTTGAAAATTCACCAATTCTAGTTTCATTTCTATAACACGAATTAGAAGTATTAAACATCCTCAGCAATGATAGCAACTCTTATTTGCTATAAAAATAACATGCTTAAATGGTTTTAAAATAACTGTTTTGATTCATTTGTTGATAAATCACAATGCTCACATCGCCTTAACTGTTCTGCCTAATCAGACAAATGCCACTCATCGTTTCCATTATAATACATATAGTACTTTCCAGCGCATTCTGAATTATTTACTATGAAATCCCATGGTAATTCTTCAACTATATTCAGTTTTTCATCAACAATTTTGATGTCGCCATTTTCCCAACTAACATTTCTCACCGTAGCAATATTACCATCAAGTGCAACGACACAACGTTTATCTAATAATAAAACAGCCTTATGAGTAACTAGTTGCAAGGTGACTTGAGCTGAATAACCTTTCATAAGTAGCATAGTAAAACCACCTAAGTATGCCTCATAGCACTTAGCGGTTAAGTTTGTCCTTACTTCAATATGACTAGAGTTAAAACTGTTTTGAGATGTAGCAGTTATGCTAGCTGTAAAATTAGGATTATCGATGTCAAGAAGTCCATAACGCGCAAATGGGATTTCTATTCTTACGTATTGCGCATCTATTGATTGAACAAATATCTTCTTAAAGTCATCGTCTTCTTGTATTTCAATTATCCTCTGTGTTTTGTTAGCATGATAATCCTCTCCATTCACGACACATAAAACCTGACTTTCGGCTACAACTTGTCCAGGCGCAACTTTTAAATCAGCATTTGATGGAAAGATGTATGGTTCCTCTGGACTGTATTCAATCTTACCAACGCTCGAATATTGGATTTTAATATCTTGTTTGGATAACATTAAATATCTGTATCCACCAGTTGGATATATTTCATTTACCACATTGTTCTTAAGCTTTGGTACATAATAATTAAAATCTGGGGAATATGAAAAAGACATGCTAACAGTTATAACTGTGGAACAAACTAGTATTGCAACAAACAACAATTTTATTATGCCTACACGCTTTGGAATTTTACTCTTTTGCAAAGTTGTCATAACTAATTTTCTCCTTGCAACGCATGCATAACAGGTTTGTTCGCAATTACAAGTGATGGTATTATGCTAAATAATAGACTTACAGATAGACACGCAAAAAGTGGAATTGTAAATGTATATGCTTTAAGCGATGATAAAATGGTCATCGCAGTAGTCTCCATTACAAATGGTCCAACAATTACAGTCAAAATCAAACCAATCAAAGCGCCTGACAACCCTCCAATCAGCCCATAATATAATGATTCAATCGTAAATTGTGTCACTATGTCCCAATTCCTTGCGCCGATAGCTTTTCTAACGGCTATTTCTTTCGTTCGCTCTTTAAATGAAAAGAGAAGAATTGTCATCAAACTTAATCCTGACATAAAAAGCATCATCGCTAATAAAAATTGCATTGTTGTGTTGCTTTTTTTCGCATCCTCTTCAATTGCAGCAATAATTGTTTCTCTCGAGAAAATCGTGATACCACCTCTTGCTGAGATATAATTTTCTAAACTACTTACAGCAGAATCCATGCTTACTTGACTAAAGAATACTATCGTCTTTCTTGATGCTTGTGCGTTAGTATGATTTATGGTAGCAATTGGAACATATACAGGCATTAGAATCTCTGACTGTCCGTTCTTTTCTGCATCACTAATGCCTTTGTTTATCGTGCGTTTTATGTCATCTGTGTCTTCTAATACCCCGACAACAACATAATCACCTTTATCTTTTAGAGCAAGTTCCTTGCCTAATGGATTATTATCACCAAAAAACATTTTTGAAAAAGAATAATTGATTATTGCAACCTTCCGCTCAAGTAAAATATCCTCATCTGAGAAACCTCTCCCGAAAATCATGTTCGATTGCTCTATGGCATTATAAGTATCAATGCTCGGAGTTGCAAAGTTATAAAAGTCTTGATATGCACCGATAACTTGCCCAAATACTTCAATTTTAGATGATGCGCTTTCCGCAGGAATATGCACACTATATGAACTCTCATAATAAAATGGTAAAACATAAGTGTTCGCAAAATCCGTCTGCATCATATCTATATTTTCATTGTAAAGTGTACTGGTAATAAATACTCCATTAATTGGGAAATTATTATATTTCTCAGTTTGCATGGTTACTATAGCATTACTGAAAATTGAGCTTACAACATAAAACGAAGCAGCAATTATCAAACCTAATACTGTTAAAAATGTTCTTCTCGGCGAAATCCATATAGATTTAAAAGCATGTACAAATATTTCTAACATAGTGCAATTGCTCCAGCTTCTAGTTTGGCTCTATGCGAAAAATAAGAATTGAATTTATCACTGTGCGTAACAAAAATAATGGTTGTCCCTTTTTGGTTTTCCTCGTTTAATATTTCAACGACTTTCAATGCGTTATCATTATCTAGATTGCCCGTTGCCTCATCACAAATTATCAGTTTGGGAGAATTGATTAATGCTCGTGCTATGGCAACACGTTGCTTTTCACCACCTGATAATGTTACTACATCGGAATTAAATATTTCAGTCAAGTCAAGCCTCTCTAGTATCTCGTTTTCTCTTGTGCACTTTTTAGATTCACGTTTACCATACAAAAGCGGGAGTTTAATATTCTCAATGACAGAGTAACCATCAAGTAAATTATAACTTTGAAACACAAAACCTATCTGCTCATTTCTAATTTGTGCATGTTGTCTCTTATTGTTAGATTTTAGAAGTTTGTTCTCCCAAAAATATTCTCCTGATTGCCCAAAGTCTAGTAGCCCCATTATATTAAGCAACGTGCTTTTCCCTGATCCAGAGTTCCCTACTATGGAAAAAAACGAGCCTTCAGGAATTTCAACTGTAACATTATTGAGTATAACTCTATCACCAAACTTTTTGGTTGTATTTTTCAATGTAATTATGTTCATTTTCGTTTAACAAGAAGAGTCGTGACATCACTATTTACATACACACCTACTAGGTATCCAACCATTTTCCCTGTCTTCACTATTGTCTCACTATAGATAAATTTCTGCAACTCCTCATCGTACTCTTTTTTAATAAACGTGTAATATGTGTTTTCGCTATACGTATTTTCTCCATTAATAATAAACGCATCTATTGTAATATAATAAATACAATCGCTTTGCCGTGTATAAACTTTCATATTATATAGAATGCCAGGCAGAATATCGAAATTGGTTTCCTTCGGTTTTAGAGTAATATTAATATAACCATTTACCACCTCAAATATCGTATCAGTAATTTCCATTTCTATGGGATCTCCACTAGAAAGTTCACAAACAAAACTCATATTATCTGTTAAATTGAAGTATAAACTCTGATGTATCTTCGCTTTAAAGTACAAAGCATCGGCATTTAAAATTGAAATTAGGAAAACATTCCCCTCAGCATCATTGCTAGCGATTTCAATAACACGACCATTAACAGGCGCATAGATAATCTCATCGTCAAGATTTCCAATTTCTGTACCTTTCTCAACAATGTCACCTTTTTTAACTAAACTATTATCTAATGAAACGTTTGCATATTTTGTGTCATCATCTAGGAACAACTCACTTTCAATTTCTTCGTACAGAAACAGAGTTTTTTCCAATATAGTGTATTCAGTAAAATTAGTGATATCATAATCATTTATACTTGTCTCAGGAAACTCATAATTAGGCAAGTTCCCATCAGTATTCTTTTGCATAGAAAAATAGACAGACAGAAAAAGCAAGCCAATCGAAATAATTATAGATGATACACAAAACACAGTAACTTTTCTCATTTATCTTCAACAAACCTAAGTAAATTGTCAACGCTACAAAATGCGCGGAAATAGGTATCTATATACTCTTCTTGTGTTGCGTCATCTCTATAGTGAAAAATTACTTCTCTGCCAAAGTATGTATTATTCCATTCATCTTCATCAAAAAACCAATGTGCAGTTGCGATTTCTCTTTCCTTGAAGGGTACATTTAAATTCAAATTGTCCGAAACATCGATAATGGTTTCTTCACTATTGAAAAATTTTGATAATTTGAAATCTGTTATTGTTTCGCCATCAGGATACGTAACTGATAATAATGTGATATCTCTATTACATTGCACACCATTTCTTAATTCAAACGGTCCAGCGAGATTAAAAACACTAATATTTTGGCTTGGTAGTGAAAATATCTGCAAGTTTTCGTATATTCCAAAGCTTTTTCTATTTCTAATCACTATATTTATATCAGTTTGAAACTGCATACCATCTAATTCTATCAGAAGCGACTTGGCA
>JAITLB010000223.1 GCA_031278175.1 Christensenellaceae bacterium | reverse complement strand
TCCGAACTCAAAACGCTTCCGTTAACATTTACATCGCTAACCTTACCGCTTGTTGCTTTGCCAGCAAGCGTGCCCGCGTTCACAAAAGCCCCGCCTTGATATTTCCCGCAATTGATATTAAAATTTGTTAACGTTAAATCAAAAACATCACCCGATAGAATCCCAAACAACCCTATGTTTTGTTCGCCCGCGTAACTGTTATTAGGGAGTGACAAAGATAAATTTGAAACCGTATGTCCGTTGCCTCTTAACGTGCCGTTAAAATTGGGTATCGGGAAAAGACCCTCCGTGTCGGAAAAATCGTTTATATCGGCGGTAAGAACAAAATCGCCCAATGGATCTTGGGCTATCGCCGCAAGTTGTGCCACCGTGGATATTTCAACTCGTTTCCGCACCGTAATATCTTTCGTTCCGAAAGCAATGGTTCCTATTTTTGCCGTAAGAGTAATTGTTTGTCCGCTTGGCACGCTATCATGTAATATTAAACTGCCATCTATAACCTCCGCGCCCTCGCAATTCGTAACGATAGTAATATTTTTATCAGATGCGTTTTGGGGCATAAAACTGATTTTTAATGGTAGACTTTCACCTGTTATGCAATAATCTTTATCTGCCTCTATGCTCACTAATGCTAACGGAATATACGGTTTCCCCACCGTGATTGTTTGTTTTATATTAACATTATCGCGCAAACTCACAGTTAACATGTCGCTAAATTCTAACGGTGCATCGTCTTTGTGCAAAATTTTGCCGTTTTGTACAAATACGTGTTCGGCAGAAAACCAAAACTTTGTATAAGACAAAATCTCTTTGGTGCCATCGTCAAACACGGCTTCGATACTCGGCAAATCGGCAACACTGTCGGTTAGCATAACATCGCCAATCGGCGAGAGTGCGATTATCTTGCTTTTTTCCGTTTTGTTTGTGCAGGCAAAAAATGCAACTACACAAACAAGCAGTAGCGCTACTAAAAAAATCACGTTTATATATTTTCGCGTTTTGCTTATCGCCTTTTGAATAATATCTCGATACATTCGACCACCTAATTAGGATACGGTTATCGTAACTTTTGAAATACCGCCAACCCACGTATCGCCAAATGCGCCGTGCGCACGACCACCATTATATCGCCGACATTGCATTTTGTAGCATCGATTCCGAACACGATTACCGTGTCTGTATTTACAAACTCAACATGTGGAGTCCCCTCTGTAACTTTAACGTTTTCTTTTACCTGAACATCCACAACCTCGGCGCGTTTTATGGTGAAATAAAATTTACCATCGGTTATGTAACTTTCATCTTTGAACCTTACACCTTTGTTTAACGTCATAATATACGTATCACCGGGTGTGTAACCATTTGCTGGGGCAAGAATGGTAAAATCGCCGTTTATGCCGCCTGAAAAACGATAATTCTGAATTTCATCCAACATCGTTTTAATAAAAACGTATTCCTTGTAGTTTTCGGGGTTAATGCCTTTCCCGCCCGAAAATCCAAACGAAATATGCGCATCGGCATCATTAACGGCTTGTGTGACAACCTGTGGAGGCATATCTTCCGCTTTAGTAATCTTTTCCTTGCTCGTTGAGTTGCCTAAGTTAAGCAAATTAAAGCATAGTGGCAACACAACCGCAAACACCAAAAGTAGCGTAAGTACTCTAAATAAAAATTTCCTATTTGTTTTTAATGGTCTATCATGTAGTCGTAACATTTCTTAATCTCCCTTCTGAACTCAAAAACTGTTAATCCTATCAGAAAGCTGATAAGGATTATTTCTGATATCAAAACCATCGTAAGTGCAAAGACTCGATTGCCCACCGCGCGATACGGGTTACTAACTAAATAATCAATAGAATCACCTACTTGAAACTCGTGACCGCTTAACTTTCGTGTATACTCAATTTCATCAACCATGTAAGTTACTGTGTCGGGACTATCATCATCCGTTGCGCGTTCCACTTTTGTAATTGTCGCTTTATCCCATTTTTCAAAAGGCCTCAGCCAAAAACCAAGAAAGCATGTACATCCTATTAATAACAGGGTTATTGTGACCATGCGGATTTTATACGCACCGTCAAAGCGTGTATTATATGGATCTTTCATTCATTTTCCTCCTAATCGATTTAATGATTATAAAAATACCTGCCGCGATAATACCCGCACCCGCTACGCATATTATTACAATCCAATAAACAGGAAACGCGGCTTCTGTTTCGAGCGGCACATAGTGAATCTCAACGAGCAACAACGAGCTTTCCGAATAGCTTGACGATCCCCACAAGTTAAACAAATTAAAACATAGCGGCAACACAACCGCAAACACCAAAAGTAGCGTAAGTACTCTAAATAAAAATTTCCTATTTGTTTTTAATGGTCTATCATGTAGTCGTAACATTTCTTACCCTCCTTTCTGAATTCAAAAACTGTTAATCCTATCAGTAAACTGATAAAGATTATTTCTGATATCAAAAAGATCGTAAGTGGAAAGGCTCGCTTGTCCATCGCACGATACGGGTTACTAACTAAATAATCAATAGAATCACCTACTATAAACCCGTAATAGTCTTTGCGTTTGCCGCTTAACTTTCGTGTATACTCAATTTCATCAACCATGTAAGTTACTATGTCGACACCCTGATCCTGCGTGTGTTCCACTTTTGTAATTGTCGCTTTATCCCATTTTTCAAAAGCCCGTAGCCAAAAAACAAGCACGCATGTCCACGCTATTAAAAACAGGGTTATTGTGACCATGCGGATTTTATACACACCGTCAAAGCGTTTATCATATGGATCTTTCATTCATTTTCCTCCTAATCAATTTAATGATTATAAAAACACCTGCCGCGACAACGCCCGCACCCGCTACGCATATTATTACAATCCAGCAAACAGGAAACGCGGCTTCTGTTTCGAGCGGCACATAGTGAATGTCAACGAACAACAACGAACTTTCCGAATAGCTTGACGATCCCCAATCGACTGAAAACCTATAATATCCATTTGCCACATCTGCGTTTGGCATTGCGTTGTCAAACGAAACCGCTTGACCAAATAATGCGGCGGTAAGCATAGGCTTGTCATACTCGTCCATTTTTTTTGCTAAAAGAACAATCTTTTCGTTAGACGCAAAATGGTTCTTTTCAAGCTTTAGTATTTCTCCGTAAGCCAACGAATTTATCTCAATCTTGATCAGATACCACGTTTCGACCGCAATATTGATTTGAATTGCAATCGATCCGAATGCCCAATTACCATTAATAAAATCGGCTTTACGCTCAACATCGTCAACAACTATGCTTTTTATCCCAATGCTCGGTTTGCAGCCTGCATCTAACCTTAAAATCGCATTATCTAACCTTAAAATCGCATTTTTTTGCGGCAGATAATACTTTCTAGCGCCAATTATTTTAACGGCGATGCCCGACATATATTGCTCGTTGGTCGAAACGGCGAGTGTCCTTTGTTCTAACATACCCGTTGCATATGTCCAATAATTATCAAAATCGAAACCGATTAAGTTTTTCGCTTGTAAAAATTGCGCGGGCGATAAAGTGTTTGTGCCCTCGAAGTCGCCAGACGCTACGTCAATCGTTCCGTTTAACGAATAACAGCTTTCTATTGTAACCGTTTCATATTTTACGGCAATAAATCCTGCCGTTCTTAATGGTGTAGAATCGTAACTTTCCGCTATTACTTCCGCCGAAGAGAAAGATGTTTTTATCTCTTCACTTTCAACCCCTGCGCTAACCCATATAAGACCACCTGCAAAATGAACTTTTAGAGAGCCTTGACTGCAAGAGTTAGAAAGAACGGCGCATGAATTTTCGGCAATCAATCCGTCCACCGTCCGACCTTTTAGCGCGCCATCAAAAGAGCAGTTGTCTATATCGCCAAAATTCTCGGCAACTACACCGCACGCACTAACTCTTGCATCAACACTTCCTTTTATGTGGACGTTTTCAACCGTGCCGTAATTTAACCCCGCAAGCGTGCCTGATTTTTGTCCGCCTTTAATATCGGTGAACTCAAAAAAGAGATTTCTAATTTTAAGTGAATTTATAGAAAATAAACCCGAATACGTTTCGGCTCTTGTTATATGTAAATTCCAAAACGTATAACCATCTCCATCTAATAGGCACTCGGTCATACCGTATGTATCGAGCGGCAACCAACCGCATATCTGCCAATCACCAACCTGGCAATGCCAGCTATCATCGGTTGCCAAATCGATATCGTTTGTTAATCTAAAAATAATACGTGAATAACGATTGCCTTGGATCTTAAATAAATCCGCCGCCGTTTTTAATTCTATAACGGTGTCGCTAAACATCGTTTTCTTAGCTGACACTGTAAGATTTGGCACACGCTGAAAAAGGTCCAATCCAACCGTAAAGATTGAAAAGTTCACCACCAAAACTATTAAGTGCCCGATAAGCGTCTTTTTCATTGATTGTCCTTATTAATTCTTAACTATATCGAAACATGCAATGCAGTTATATGGTACATTATACTCTCAAAAGCACATTGTTGCAAATGTTTTATTTAAGCCCGCATTGCTCTTTTATAAATCTACAACACTAAATCCGCCGTTTTTTGAGCGAGAAACGCTTCGAAACCACCAAGAATTGGACTCGCGATTAGAGATTTTGTGGACAAACCCACCCCGCTGTTAAAATTGCGGCAATATAGTGCATTAACCCATGCTTTTAAGATAAATTTTAGCCTCAAATTGGTAAAAGCTATGCAAAATGCCTGCTATTTATCGCCTGCGGTAGTAAACTTATATGGTAGCGATTGCATATTATAAAAATGAATGTCTCCCGCCGTTAAAGATTTAATCCAATCCCATTCTGCTTAAAATAGAAATCAATATTACTCATCATTTTCTCTTTTGCTCGATTAAAGTGTGAGCATAGCTGTTTAACGTAATCATAATGTCCGTATGCCCGAGTATAAGTTGAAATGCTTTTTATACCCGCCCCAGTTTCAATAGCGCGGACTCAGAAAGTGTGCCGCTGTGCGTGGATCGTTCTCGGCTGATTCCCGAGCTTAGCTGAAAACCGTTTGAATAGCTTTTGTAAGATTCATAGATTGACAAAATTGCCTTTCGGCTCATCTATAACAAAGTCGCCAATAGAGGCGGCTTTTTACTTTCTTAATATCGCTCATAAAAAGTCGGGCAAAGGTACGTTGTGTTTAGACTTTTTTGTTTTCACTTCTGCGGTAATAAAAACATTTTTCGTTTCATCGCTCGGGTTTTCCTCTCTCGAAAGCGAAACTTTTACCATCAGACTTTTACTCTCTAAATCTACATTCTCCCACACTAAGGGATTAACTCGCTTAATCGCAAACCCGTATAAAGCATAACTATAAACCCAACCGCTCCCGTATCGTCCGAGTTTAATGCCACCTTCTCTATTACTGCCTGATCCTCTCTACTAAATACCTCGTCTTCGTCAATTTAAGGCAACCTGATTCGCATATGCGGATTCCTAACAACAAAATCGCAGTCTTAGTCGAATGCCAATGCCTGAGATGAAACTCGCATAATGGATCACTAAATGCATTTAATTTTTAAATTCAACCAATATTGTCTGTCAATCCATTTATCGCAAGTTCGCTTAATAAAACTCTTTCGGTGTGAAATCAGTAGCACACAGTGCTACAATCGCAACAAAGAGCAAATTGTCGTTAACTGTTATTATGACCAAGATTATAATCTTTTGCATATTTACTTGCATAAACATCCGAGATCCCCACCAATTCGCTGTATCTGCGAATTGGTAGCTCAATCTTGCAATTCAATATGCTAGAGGTAAGTTAAAATTATTGAATCATACAAACCATTAAATAAACTGTCAGGATAATCCTCTTCTTTAATAGTTAATTTGACCTGCTTGTTTCTTTTGCTATGATATGAGTACATTCCATATAAGACAACATCATCCGCCGCGCATATTTTATTGTAATCTGTTTCACCATTTGTTAAATATATAAAAAAATGACTTGTTGGTCCCGACCACAAAAAACAAATATCCTTTTTTTCGCCATTTGAATCGACAACATATCCAAAACCAATGCCATTCGGCTCACTGGCTGGAATCGTAAACTGTATAAATGGTGTTTCGGATTTCCACGTTGTTTTCATTTCCATTATCTCTATTGCCCACGGAGAAAGGCATGCGCTCAATCCCAAAAGCATGAAGATTACAAGTAAGAATAAAGTAAATACTTTTTTTATCATAGTTCCAAACTTAACTCCTTTAGTTATTGTGTAACAGCAGAACATTATCCGACTATGTAACCCATAATAAACGCGCCATGTATAATATCACTAAAGAGGTATGAGTATACGTCTTGCCCGTGCCATAGCGGTTATATGAAGTATATGTACTTCCAGATTTTGATACAGCAATGGTATGCGATCCTTCAAATATATCCTCGCCATTCCAGCATGTGAGAAGAATTTGTTGCGCACTCAACATCTTATTTGCTACCATTTGAAGTGAATCGAGCAATTTATAAACTACTGTCTTTACGGATTTTGAATTTCAATACTGTGGTACGTGCGATGGGGCAGTATCGAAAAGTCCAAACATTAGCTGACCGCCAGTAAGTTCGCGAAAGCGAACGATGTCTGCCATCCTTTGAGGATTTTCTCCAAGTATCACCACATTGTAAACAGTTATTAGTGCGCAACCATTCTTGTTAATTGTGTTCCAACCAAATTCCCAATTTTTCCAATTATCAGAAGTCTGGTTATTAATTATAGCGCCAGTGTCAGCAAGACTCTTATTATGGTTGTGGTTTGGTATGCCAGACACCTTTTCTGCCGTAGTTACTGCAACAAGAGTTACTCTCACAACTGCTACTGCTAGCGGAACTACAACTACCGCTATTAGGATCAAGAACTATCGCAAGAGCACCAATTGCAATTAATTTTTTAAGACTGCCAGTATTGTCTATCAATCCTTTTGTCACAAACTTAGTTAATAAAACTATTTCGGTGTGAAATCAGTAGCACACCAGTGCTACAACCGCAACAAAGAGCAAATTATCGTTAACTGTTATTATGACCATGATGCTAATCTTTTACATGTTTACTTGCATAAACATCCAAGATCCCCACCAATTCGCTGTATCTGCGAATTGGTAGCTCAATCTTG
>JAITLB010000193.1 GCA_031278175.1 Christensenellaceae bacterium | reverse complement strand
ATCTAATATATTCCCTTATAGCTTCAGCTTCATCAACATTCGTTCTTTTCTCACCGTTCATAGGAGATCTGCGTGCGTTTATAACTTCAATTATAACACCTTCGCGCTCAGCACAACTTGTCAGATCCTCATGATATATATTTTGACATAACACTCTCAACAAATTTGCGCCGAATCTATATGTTTGATCTAAATTAATCTTAGAGATGTTGTCAAAGGATGGTGGCAATTTCTTTGCATACTTCTCAAATGCATTTTCAATTGAATCAAAAACTAAATCAGGCAATGATAATACCGATTGATCCCATACGAAAACAGACTGATTTCTGTACGAGCGTATTGAATCACTGCTCATCTCACAAACAGGAGGTAACTGAAAATGATCACCTAAAAAAGTTATTGGAACTCCTTTGTTAAATAGAGTAGCACCTTTTGCTAGAGAACAATAACCAGCTTCATCAAGAAAAATATGATCGATGCTGCGTGATCGTGCGCTAGATATTAATTGTGCTATATATCCATCTATTGTGCAACCTATTATTTTTGCAGAATTAACACGCTCTGCTGTTAATTCGGGTGTGTATTGCTCAATCTCATCATCTAATTTGCTGATTTCATCTTGTATGCTCTCAATATCATCGTCCTCGTACTCCGCATACATTCTTTTCTTCTCTTCATTCTGCTTTTCAAGATCCACAAGCAAACTTTCAGTTATGCCAGTTACATATTCAGCACTCTCTCCCGTTGCACCATTTTTGATAATATTTAATATTTCTTGGAGTTTATCACGTTTGGTCTTGTATTTTGCAATTTCAGATAATCTTTCTTTCCGTTTAGTTAGGGCATTTATGGTTTTAGAAATACCTCTGATTTCACATGCTTCTGGAAATTCATCGGCAAATGCTTTACTCGGAAAACCCAATCTTATGATATTAGAGCGACTTATGCCCTCTTTGTCCAATTGAGTGATTATGCATCGGAGCGACTGCTCGATCGCATTATTAGTAGGCGCAACAACAAGCACGCGTCTGTCTAGTCTAAAGAGGTTTATAACAGCATTTGTTAGAACATATTTAGTTTTACCTGTGCCAGGAGCACCCCACACATACGTAAACGGATTATTTAGACAAAAATCAATAACGCGTGCTTGACAATCGGAGACATTCATCGCTGTATATATACTATCAACACCTTTAATTTCATGTGGGATTACAATATCATTGCGCTCGAACCAATCGCCTGTCCTTCTTACAAGGTATTTTAAATTAACTATAATGGATACATCCCTAGGATCATAGTTCTCAAATCCTACTAGTTCTTCCTTTGCTTCTTTACTTATTATTTGGATCATTAGATCGTTTTTTGTCTCATCCCAAAATAAAATTTGTATTGAGGTTGGGAGATAAATCTCTTCTCTAATGCGCACCAGAAGAGCCTCAGTATTCTTAAGTTTATGACCCATTTTTAACTTATATAGGCATTTTTTGCCTGGTTCATCAAATACGCGCTCTATTCTTACAATAGAAAAAACTATGACACCGCCACCAGTCTCATCTAGATATTCATAATATTTTTTAGAACCATCAATTAATAGCTGATTGATTTCTTGCGATACTTTGTCCATTTATCCCAACGTGTTAATATAACATGAATTGAAAATGCAAATATAACAAACTTATTTGCACATCATATTATACAGGGTTTATTATAATGTTCAAAAACCAAAAATGCAATAGTGTTATGCATAATTTTTAAAATTATTCTGTTTTAGTGCGCATTAGAAAGAGAGCAATATGTTAAATGACTAACAACCTCTAGGTTTAAATGAAAATCCTGAACTACTATCACCACTTAATACAAAAACATCTAAGGCGAGATTTGCTTTTAAACATGACTTATTGGTATTATAAATTCAGATGCTACAGTCATTGAGTATAAATAAAAGAAGCGCTTAAAGAGCAGAGCAGACTCTTTATATAAGCTGAAATTTGCTTTATTCCTCTACCCAAAAAACTCAAACTTAAAAAGTTTTTGCATAAGACGATTTAATTTCTATTTTGATATTTAATTTGCTTGCAATTTGTCGACTAAAATAATATAATATGTCAGTTAAATTACTAAAGCTAATAAAATAGCGTACGTACTCATAAAAAAGTACGTATTTATTTTGTAGGGGAGGATTCCCGAGTGGCCAAAGGGAGCAGACTGTAAATCTGTTGCTAGACAGCTTCGGTGGTTCGAATCCACCTCCTCCCACCAACAATGTCCCCGAGAGTGCAACAAATACATTCTCGGGGCTTTTGCTTTTTGGTAGCATTATACGACCGTTTTAGAACAAACCCGCGCTACTTTGTGCCTTCTCTAAAACGTCAGACTATGTCTGCATAGTTTCAGCTTTTTGCGCAAAAATAATTTGAACGTAGTGCGGACCTGGTAAGAACACCTTCGCTTTTTAAGTTTGTGTGAGTTTTGGACTTGAATCAATTGATGTGGCAATTTAGGTAAATAATTATAATAAGGAATCCGAGCATATGGTGTTCATGAGATATATATATCTCGCACATGAATGCACTGATTATTGAAAGCGGTGCCATGAAAATGACTAAGCTGAAGCAAGGATTTTGTCTATGTAGATAGTTTTTCAGACAGCATAGAAAATTATATAAAAATAGCAGGGCAAGACGCAGACGAGCAACAAAGAAACAGCGGATCGCTTCATCCCAACTGGTTAAATATGATCTGTCCACGCTTGAAACCACCGATGGTGCTATTTTTATTAGTATAGATGACCAGGAACTAACAAATCGTAGAAAATTTATGATGAGGGTTTTGACACAGACTCATTTCTTGGACAAATAACAGTTGTCGTAAATCCAGGAGGTTGTGACAACGAAGGTATAGCACGGAGGCATGATTATTTACTTGTGTACAGAAAGTCCGATGAGCGCAAAATAAGTCTTATACCCGATATTGATAGTAGGGGCTTTACGAAATTTGACGATATAGATGGATTTAAACTTAGAGAATTGCGAAACCGTAATATTAAATTTAACAAGGAAAATCGACAAAACCTTAATTATCCTTATATAAATTCGAATAATCCAGATGATAATAACTTTTACAAAATTTCACTTGGAAAATGTGACAGTTGGATAGAATTATACCCGATTGCCTCACAGATATATATACAGTTTGGCATTGGGGTAAACTTAAGTGGCAAGAAAATTTGAATCTAAACATAAAGTCGAAACGCATGTTGAATGGTGGTTATCAAATTATTAAAAGATCGAGAATCAAAATTTATGACACGACCTGTTCGGTGGAACGCATCATGATTCGTAATTCTTTCTTTATTGACTTATCACAATCAATTGCATTGGGTTGTAACCGAAGAACTCTTATGCCTGCTTGTTCAAGCAAGTCATATTTTCGCTTATCTCGCTCTTTCTGTACTGATTTGCTAGGTAGATATCTATCAACATCTATCGCTAATCGAATTTGATTGTCCAACATGCTAAACAAGACAAAGTCGAAGTGATCGTTTAGGTTTTTTACAAACTCTAAATCATCGTTTGCAATGTTACGTTTGTTCATCACCATTCGCAATGGGTAATTAGAGTGGGATTTTAGCGCCCCAAACTCTTTACTCTCACAAACATTCTTAATGGCTATTGCTACTTTTTCCTTATCACACAACGCATCCCAGATCAGCTCATGACAATGAATTGCATTTGTTGGCAAACGGAGAATTTTTATGCCTGCTTGTGTGAGCAACCTATCTTTCCGCGCATCGCGCTCTTTTTGCACTGGTTGTCCATGTTGGCGTCCATCTACCTCTATCACTAATCGAGTTTTCCCGTCCGTTGGATTATATATAACAAAGTCGCAGTGTGTATTTCGGTTGTTAACAAACTTTAAATCTTTATCGTCAGTAATGTTAGATATCTTCAACACCTTTTTCAATGGACGATTATGGTGAAATTCTAGTTTACCAAACTCTTTACTCTCGCAAACATCCTTAATTGCTGTTGCTATTATGTTTTCGCTATCATACTTTGAAATGATAATTAGTCTATTTTTAAATTCTTCCAAAACAGTAGAATATTCACTATACATCAAATCAAAAATCGAATAAACAGTTGTTTCCTCCGCACTGTTGCCATTGTAATATTCGTTGTATTCATTCAATTCGCAAAGCAGAGAACCTTTTTGCTGTAAAATCTTACTGCTTACAACTATATATAAAATATCTTGTGCCCTTGATATTGCAACATTCATAAGGTTAGGAATATTGAGAAAATCCACCCACTTCCTTTCTTCCGCTTCCATATCTTCAACTTTAGGAGTTTTAATTTCATCCGACACTGTTGACATAATAATTGCCCTTTTTTCCATACCTTGAAATTTATGTACTGTTTCAATAAAAATTTCAGGACGTTTTAACTTCTTCTTTAAACACTTGACTTGATCCTTATACGGTGTTACAATTCCCATGGTGAACTGCTTGTCGTCACCATGACTTTTTGCTATTTTATCAATCTCGG
>JAITLB010000167.1 GCA_031278175.1 Christensenellaceae bacterium | reverse complement strand
CTACAGAGCGAAATTAAGGCAGAACTCTACGATTACCCAACAAAAACCGCAAAAGAGCATTTCATCGGTAAAGCTCTTAAATATACGGCGGGCGCGAGTGCTACAACTTGATAAAACCGTAGCATCTGAGCTTTACAAGTATCTCATTAAAAACGACTATATTGATAGCGATGATAGCATAGCAGGGAATATTATAAGGCAACGAATTCAGGGACTCTTGCGTCATTACCTGAAAGTTTAAATGAACACGATCTGTTCATATTTTGATTTCGTCCGTATACAGCGGTCAGCTACGCAGAGATATGATTAGCGATGGAAATAAGTCAAAGCTAGTAGAAAATTTTCTAAACGATAACTTCTATAAAAAAGAGTTCCAAGCACTATGGAACTATATTAACCACAAATATACTTACGACGGCATTCAAAAGCGATGAGCTTGTTTCAAAAGCTAAGCGTAGCTAAACGATAAAATATTTACTTCTCAACTAGGATATGTAAGAACAGTCGGCATGCAAGCAAAGATTATGGATAAAGACGACCTAGCAAGAGGTGACACTTTTTCGCAAGGACAAACCAATACAGTTGAACTAGAGTCTGACACCAGTGATGTTAAATATGATTTGGTTGGAAAGGTGTCTTACGGTACTACGTTGACAAGAAAAACGATGGTGCAAATATTAACTGGGATAGAGCGGACAACTTTTGCATGGTTTAAGACGCATCACGGAGAGTTCATTAAGAAAGCTATTGATCTCATAAATGAACAAAAAGCAGCACATACAGTTGATCATATAATATGTAACCAAATTGACGGCACATATGACAGCGATATATTCACTGCAGAAAAACAGCGCGCAGAATTTGAAAAAGCGTTCAAAGGAACCAAAGCAATTCAAGATTACGCGTTCACGGGTGGAACAGCCGAAAAAAGCATTGAGCGGAAATTTGTTGAGGATTTAGATTCCGTAGAAGAAGTGTGCGTTTATGCAAAACTTCCACGCGGATTCGAAATACCAACACCGATGGGTAATTATGCTCCCGACTGGGCGATAGCATTTAATGAAGGAACTGTAAAGCAAATCTACTTCGTTGTCGAAACAAAAGGAACATTGGAATCTTTAGAGCAACGCTCTATCGAGTCTGCAAAGATAAAATGTGCAAGAAAACTTTTCAACGAATTTTCTAGAAATCATGTAAAATACCATGATGTAACAAGTTACCAACAACTGTTAGCTCAATGTCAAAAGTTGAGTCGGTAAAAAAGCAAATAAATCGTTGTACTTCCAAATTCGCGCTTATCGAAGTTATAGCGTATGTGATTGTAAAAACGGCTTGGATTGCTATCCGAAGGTATTATTTTCCTGAGTATTTTAATCTTTGTAATCGCGCCCTTTGTCGAAACTCAATTCAAGTAAAATTAAAGTGGATTAGCATAAGTTCATTTAAAAGATATATGCAGGAATGATAAGGTTTTGTCTGTCAACGTGCGTTAGACCTTGATGCATGCAAATTATACCGCCATTGCCACGCGGTGTGGATGCATTATCTAATAACGTATACTTTTTAATATCACGGTTGTTTGGTGATGCTACTAGTTTAATCTCAAGCGGATATATATGCCCATTCATTTCTAAAATTAAATCTACTTCCTTAGCATTGGAATCGCGGTAATAGTAAATGTTAGGACTTAAGGCGCAATTGTAGTGTTTCAGCAATTCCGAAACGACAAAGGTCTCAAAATAAGCACCGCTATTTGCGCCATTATATAGAGTGTCGGGTGTTAACCATTTTGCAAGGTATGCGCACAAACCCGTGTCGCAAAAATACAATTTAGGTGTTTTTGTCAAACGTTTTAATTGATAATTATAGTAAGGTTGCACGAAATGTACGATATGCAAGCCTTCTAAAAGTCGTAGCCAATCCTTTGCCGTAGTCGCAGCAATTTCAGTTATTTGTGCAATCTTGTTCATGTTAAGTGGTTGGGCTGTTTCGGCAGCACAGACACTTAAGAATTTTCTGAATTTCACGGTGTCTGTAACCTTACCAAGTTCTAAAATGTCACGCATCAGGTATGAATTGATATATGATTCAAAAAACAATTCGCGTTTCTCGGCTCTAGCACCTACCGCATTGGGCATGCCACCTTGCCATATATAGGAAAATATTTCACTTACGCTGGCAGGCGAGACTTCCTTTTCACGCTCTTGCAATAAATCAAAATCGACTTCAAACGATTTTTCCATTGCTGGTATACCTCTAAGCTCGTTAAAGGAAAACCCATGTAGGTTGATAATACCCACGCGTCCAGCAAGACTTTCACTAACGTTTTTCATCGCCGCATAGCTTTGAGACCCCGTCAACCAAAACTCACCAGGAATTTTGTGTGTATCGCAAAGAATCTTTATATATGGAAATAACTCTGGTGCATACTGCACTTCGTCAATGATAATCGGTGTCTTATAATTCTGAAAAAACAACTGGGGATCTGTTTTTGCAAGCATCCGCGCTTCAAGGTTGTCAAGGGTTACGTAAGTTCTTTTTTCATCTCTAGAAAGATGCTCAAGCATTGTTGTTTTTCCGACCTGTCTTGCCCCATTTAGAAGTACAGCGGGAAACCATTTAGACACTCTTAAAAACTTAGCTTCCATGTAACGGCTAACGTATTTCATGCACGTCTCAATTTAAGATGTTATTTTATGCAAGCTATTTTATCATAAAAAGGTTTGATTGTCAATTATGCTTGGCTACTACAAGGATTACAGAATGTAGGTGCGTATTACCTTTGATT
>JAITLB010000142.1 GCA_031278175.1 Christensenellaceae bacterium | reverse complement strand
GGTTTGCAGAACAAAAATGGCAGCGTCAGTCACAATGCGCACGCTTCGCGGATTCAAATATTATGATTTAAACGTATTTACATATGAAAACATCATAAGCGACATGAAGGCAAAGATAGTAAAAGCAAAAAATATAATAGAAGACCCTAAGAGTTGGGGTAGAGGAAAAATGAGACCATTCAAAGAAAAAATGAAATTTACCACAATAATAGGAAACCCACCGTATCAAGAAGTCGTTAAAGACAACAATTTGCAATCACCCGTATATTACCTTTTCATAGATCTTGTCCGTGAAATGTCACGCTTAAGTTCTTTAATTCATCCGGGGCGCTTTTTGTTTATGGCAGGGCGCACACCAAATGCCTGGAATACAAAAATTTTGGATGACGCAAATTTTCATATTATTAGGTCATTTGCTAACTCATCGGACCTGTTTCCTAATGTTGATATAATGGGCGGAATAGCAATTTCACTATATGATCTGTCACGCGATTTTGGACCTATAAAATTGTTCATAAGAGAAGGTACTCTAAAATCTATTTTGCATAAGGTGCTTGCAAAAAATGAGGGATCACTTAGTACTATAATTTACACATGTGCAAGTTACAGGTATAATGATGCCTTTCAGAATGAGCAGTTTGGCGACTTATCTGAAAGTGAGTTTAGAATAAGGATGAAAAACCGTTTCCTATTCACCGGGATGTTTGAGTGGTTTCCGAAATGTTTTTTTGTGAACAAACCCGATGACGGCGAGGAATACGTTGAAATATATGGCAGATTAGATAATAAAAGAGTTTTTCGATGGTTCAAGAGAAGATATTTGATTGTTCCAGACAACTTTGAGAAATTTAAAGTAATTTTGCCATCAAGTAATGGCAGTGGCGCTATTGGAGAAGGTTTGAGCACATCTATAATAGGGATGCCTCTAATCTGCACACCACTAATGGGCCATACCGCTACTTATATAAGTATAGGTGCTTTCGATTCGGAATCGCAAGCAAATGCATTGCTGAAATACATCAAGTCAAAATTTGCTCGCGCTATGCTTGGAACAAGGAAAGTGACACAGGACAACAAAGCAAAAGAAACTTGGCAAAATGTTCCAATTCAGGATTTTACATCCATGTCAGATATAGATTGGGATAAAAGCGTTAGAGAGATTGATCAACAGTTATATGCTAAGTATGGTCTAAGTGACGCTGAAATTGAATTTATAGAATCTAACGTGAAATCTATGGACTAGAGATAATAGCAAATCTTGAGGTTTAATATCATTTAATTTGATTTCATTTCACCGATGAAACATTTCTAGACTTCCAAGTCTGCATTATTTCAAGAAACTCAAGGCAGCAGTTAACACGAGTTAGCAATTAAAGTATGCTTTTGCAAGCATTTAAAGGACTAAGAGGGCAATGGCACACTTATATGCCATTGTGCCCACACACTCTCGCATGTTTTGCTTTCAAAAATATAATATGTGTGGTCTATCACCCTCAGATAATTTAATTTTACCATTACCAAGCATTTGATAATCAAAAGTGATTAAATGAACTATTGAATATTCAGAATTTAAAAAGTTGTATTTATGGGTTATAAGATTAAACTTAACACTTAATACAGCAAAATAGAATTCCCCTGCATTTTGTGTGGGCGACATATAGAGTTCTTGCGGGACAGTAAATTTTTCGTGATGAGCATATGCTGATGTACCGTATTTATTGGCTTTAATAGCATAATTATCAGAAAAAAATTCAACAATACTAAATTCTCTTGCTATGAAAAAATCGGGTATGTTTTTATAATCATCATGATCCTCATAGTAAATTGCACTGGGACTCTTCAAAAAAACAACAATAATAGACATCATGTCAGTAAATGGTTCGGGGATCTTCCCATGACCAAAATAAAATGTGAATGTTACATCTTTCTCATTAAATAATCTTGTGTTACTTTCTGCAGCACAACTAAACATTTTATCACCATCAGTAAATCCTACGGATAAATCAGTTGGTTCCACAAAAAGGAACCAACCAATGCAACCAACTAAACTAGTAACACATAACAGTATTACTAAAATTAGACAGTTTATAATTATCAATTTCTTTTTCACGTATACACCTCGCTATCGATAGATAGTATAAAACCACCAACAATAAGATAACATTATTTAAAACCATTTATTTTCACTTAATTAAACCTGCCACAGACATTGTTAAGATCATAAATTGATATGCTTTCAGTACAGTATACCCACTTACTATCATCGATGTCTTGATATGTTTTGATTCCATAAACAGGTCATATAAGCAAATTTGATTCAGGTGTTTTTACAAACGTTTGAAGTGTACCCCGTTTGGTAGACAATCTTGAATTCCGATTGAAATTTGAATTTACAAGAGTAATTATTTGTGCTATACTTTTCTTGGTATAAGGTTTGTGGGGAAAGCGGTGCATAAGCTCCGTCTTTTTCTTTGCCGAGAGTACTGCCTTCCTTGGAAAAGAAAGCGGTAAACCTCGGGGGTACGGGGGCAGAGTCCCCGCTAAGATGTCGGGTTCTCGAACATGCCGCGCAGACAGTAATTCCTGATTTGCTCGGCTATATCCTGTTCAGTCCACTCGTACTCATCGTCCGTACTGAACCTCTCAAGTATAGCAGAAATCTGCTTGGGTGTCAGGCCGATACGCAAAGAATGTGCCATTTTGAGCAACTT
>JAITLB010000125.1 GCA_031278175.1 Christensenellaceae bacterium | reverse complement strand
CAGGTCTGATCGGTTTAAAATGCGCAGAAGGACTATACGAGCGCGTGGGTTCTATAGAAGTAGTTGATTTAGCACCACGTATACTTTCAAGTGTTTTAGACGATGAGAGTGCTGCTATAGTGATGTCGCGGATTGCCGACAAAATTAAATTTAGATTGAATGTGAGCGCAGACCGTTTTGAGATAGGCAAAGCATATTTTTCAGATGGGACTACTACTCAATTCGATGTTTTAGTAATTGCGGTTGGGGTGCGCCCCAACACGTTGTTGCTTGCTAATTGTGGTGGCACACTTAGACGTGGTATAGTTGTCGATGACAAGCAACAGACCGACATAAAAGACATTTATGCAGCTGGCGATGTATGTGAGAGTTACGACACATCATCGGATCAAAACAAAATTTTAGCTATCCTTCCTAATGCTTATGCGCAAGGCAGAGTAGCGGGTATTAATATGGCAGGCGGTAATATAGCCATCAATGATGCTATACCCTTGAATGCATTAGGGTTGTTTGGTACACATATCGTTACAGCAGGCAGTTATTCAGGAAATGAAATAAAATCGGATAAGCGTGGATATAAAAAGCTCTTTATGAAAGATGGCACGCTTAAGGGTTATATAATAATAGATGAAATTGACAAAGCTGGCATCTACACTGCATTGATCAGAAATAGGACACCATTGTCAGATGAAGACATAGAGTTGATACGCGTAAGTCCTTCTTTGGCAGCATTCTCTGACGCATACAGGGTTCAGATATTAAGTGGCGCTAGCAGATAAACTCTTATTAGAGTAAGACAGGAGTAAATGATGAGAATTGATGCAAATGGAATAGAGTATCAAAAGCTTAATAGAATGATAAAAGACTGCGAGGGCGAAGTAACAATAGACAATTGCATCGGACAGCGATATATTGCTAGTGGCTCGAGAGGACAAAAGATAACCATACACGGCACACCTGGAAATGCCCTAGGCGCGTATCTAGATGGGAGCGAAATAACCGTTTATGGTAATGTTCAAGAAGCCACAGGCGACACGATGAATGCTGGTTCAATAGTAGTACATGGCAGTGCTGGTGACGGATTAGGTTATGCTATGCGTGGCGGCAAAATATATATCAAAGAGTCAGCTGGTTATAGAACTGGTATTCACATGAAAGAATACAAATCAAAGAAACCTGTTATAATAATTGGTGAAACAGCTGGTAGTTTTCTCGGTGAATATCTTGCAGGCGGGTTGATAGTAGTCTTAGGACTAACGGCTAAGGGTCAACTTATAGGTAATTTCCCAGGAACGGGCATGCATGGTGGTAAAATGTTTTTGAGGAGTGAGAACTTGCCGATAAACTTCCCACCACAAATTTCGATGTCGGTAGCTACGCAATCGGATTTAGCAGAGATTGAGGATTACCTAAAGGAATTTTGCACTATCTTTTCAATTAATTACTCTAACATTATGAAATCAAAATTCAAAATGTTGCGTCCAAACAATGCTAACCCGTATCATCAATTATATGTTCCGAATTAAACACTAATAAAAAACAACACTGTCGGAGGGCGACTATATGGCAACCAATGAGATATTAGAATTTATAAAAGAAAACGACGTAAAGTTTATTAAGTTGTCTTTCTGCGATTTGCTAGGCATTCAAAAGAACATATCGGTTACAGCTGAAGATGCGAAGCGAGTTTTAACGGAAGGTTTAGCCTTTGATGCATCTTCTATTATCGGATTTTCAGATGGGTCCAAATCAGATTTGTATTTGTGGCCAGATATTTCCACGATGCAAATTGTGCCTTGGAGACCATCTACGGGTCGCGTCATACGCTTTTTTTGCGATATAAAGAATCCAGATGGTGGCGATTTCTTGTTCGACACAAGAGCGTTGCTCAGAAAAACGGTAGAGCGATGCGAAAAGAACGGTTATTTGTTGCGTATAGGAATGGAATGCGAGTTTTATTTGTTTAAAACAGACGAAAATGGTGATCCTACGTTTATTCCTTATGATGATGCACGTTGTTTTGATATGTCACCACTAGACAAATGCGAAAACATAAGGCGAGAAATGTGCTTAACATTAGCCGAGATGGGCTTTTTGCCAGAAGTTTCACATCATGAAAGCGGTCCTGGACAAAACGAAATAGATTTCTATTACCGTGGTTCATTATCTGGTGCGGATACATTAATGGCATTCAAAGGCGCAATAAAGGCTATTGCAGACAAGAATGGTGCATTTGCTTCGTTTATGCCAAAGCCGTTTTCCGATAAAAGTGGAAGTGGATTGCACTTAAATATATCCTTATATAAAAATGGTCAAAATGCATTTTCAGGAAATGGTGAGGGTTTAGGTGAGTTAGGACGTAGCTTCGTAGCAGGTGTATTATTTAGAAGCCGTGAGATGGCAGCGTTTATAAATTCTAATTTTAATTCGTATCAGCGACTTGGTGAATTTGAAGCACCACTGTATGTATCATGGTCACAGCAAAACAGATCGCAACTTATACGTATACCTTCTGCAAACAAGCGCGATGTTTGTATGGAATTGAGAAACCCCGATCCAGCACTTAACCCTTATCTAGCATTTACACTTATAATAAATGCAGGATTAGATGGAATAGAGAATAATATGACTCTGCCACTACCAGTCGATGAAAATCTATATGACGCTGAAGATGCAATAACTTCTAAACTAGAACGTCTGCCAGCTACGTTTGAAGATGCTCTGCAAATAGCATTAAACAGTGATTTTGTAAACAAAGTGATAGGCGAAGATTTAAATCGTGAGTACTTTAATTGTAAGACGCATGAGTTAAGAGAACTAGAATCTGCGCCCGATAGAGATGTATTGATCTTCAATAATTATTTTAAGAGAATCTAATGAAAATTTTGTTTGTATGCTCAAGTAATGTATGTCGAAGCCCATATTGCGAGTTTATATTCCGACGTATGGTTAAAGAAAGTGAAATTCTCACGAAAATAGTAGATGATGTGCGATCAGCTGCTGTGTTTAATCGAAGCGCGGAATTGCATTCTAAAGCTAGGGTGTCGCTCCTTGCACAAGGATTTAGCGAAAACGAAGTTGATGCGCATAAGCCCGCTTTCAAATTTGGTGATGCCAAATTGTTTGAGAGTGCCGATGTAATAATTGGCATGACGAAATTTCATAAATGGTTAACACCGCGTAAATACAGATCCAAATTTACTACACTATCGCAAATAGCAACAAATAAATATACTCCGATAGAAGATCCATTTCTAAAGAAGTCACAAGAAGGATATAATTCCATAATGGAGCAACTTTATATGTATTTGAAAGCTTACGCGACAAAACTGGAAGTCGAGTACAATAAAAGAGTAGTGTTATAGAGAGCAAATATTTTAGGCGCGGTGTTATGATGAGCACTGTCAAATTTGTGCAGAAATCAACACCATAAATGGCAGCGAAGTATCTATTCAAGCAGAACATTGAATAACTTGTCTTAAATGACAGGGTAGATTTTCACTTTGATACTTGAGCTAAAATCCCTGTCATTTAGCAGAAATATTTCTGCTAGCAAAATCAGAAATTTGCGAATTTTGCATTTTACTTGATTTCAGTATTCAAAAATGATAAGCTGATAGTGCTTAATATAAATCTGCTAATTAATTATTCTAGAGAAATTCAGAACTATTAAAAAGAGAGGTAAAACTATGGCATTGCCTATAAATGTTCAAGATCTAATTTATGCGCGGAAATTCGGAACCGCAAGAGTTGAACACATAAGCGAATTTGATCCACTGAAAGTTATGCATACAATGTGCGCTTTTGCTAATGATATTAACAATTGCGGTGGTGGATACATAATACTGGGCATTAAGGCATTGGATGGGGTCCCTCAATTTCCTGTTGTTGGAATAGAAAAAGAAGAGCAAGATGCAATTTATCGTAAGATTCTTAAGTTATCTACTTTAATACACTCAAAGTATACACCCATAATTGTCACTGAACCCGTTGAAGAAAAGGAGATAATTATTATTTGGGCATATGCAGGTAATGATCGTCCATATAAGTGTCCTGTAGATTTAGAAAACACGCGCACCCAATCCTATTATATTCGAAAATGCTCGAACACGGTGGTAGCGGATAGTGATACCAAGCGCAGATTGGTTGAGGTAAGTGCGAGCGTCCCGTTCGATGACAGAGCAAATCAATATGCGGACATCAAAGCAGATTTAGACATTACGTTGATGCGGAGGTATTTGATTGCCGTAAAGAGCAAATTGTTTAAGACAGGAGCTTTAAAACTGATGGAACTAGCGACTAATATGCGATTAATAGGCGGATGCAAAGAAGTTCCTAAACCTTTGAATGTAGGACTTATGTTTTTTAATTATAATCCCGAAAAATTTATCAGATGCGCAAGGATTGAACTGGTAATTAAACCTAATCGATACGGAGATGGAATGACAAAAAAGATATTTACTGGGTCGGTATATGCGCAATTGCGTGATTCTTTAGAGTTCATTAAGAATAATATTTTGATTGAGAAAGTGTTTAAGATGGATGATAAGGAGGATGTTGTACGTGTATGGAATTATCCATATCAATGCATACAGGAAATATTAGTGAATGCCGTATATCACAAAGGTTATAATATTCCAGAACCTATAACTGTTACAGTATTGCCAGATAAAATGGAGATAACTAGTTGCCCAGGACCCGATATGTCAATATCGGAGGAGGATATAAAAAGCAATAAAATGGAGGCTCCTCAATATAGAAACAGGCGCATAGGTGAATTTTTAAAGGAGCTTGATCTTGCGCAATGTGGCAATACTGGGTTACCTATTGCTCTTAAGAGTCTAAGACAAAACAAATCAAGACCTCTGAAGCTTAAAACAGATGCAAATAGAACATATTTAACTGTAACAATTCAGTGTCACAAGTCATTTTTGCCTGAAGAAACCGATATCGATAAGACTTGTTCGAGCGATGAATAAAAGCGCAAATAGTAAGGTTGCTTACAGGTGGAGAACCCGAAAAAAAACATTATTAAGGAGCTGTGATATGAAAATTCGGATGATACAATTAAAGAGGTGCTTGCGTAAATGATTGTTGCTAATCATATAAAGTGCCCCTTTCCCGATCGAATCGATCATCCCTGGCAAGTATATACTCAAACATAGTCTATTAGGCATGTGAGTTTGATTAACTAGTTTGTTGTAGTAGTTTTTGAATTCGTATAAACTTCGTTGCAACGGTTTGTATCATAAACTCCCGCAGCTATGCACATACTGATAACAACGTTAATTTTAAAAAGCTGTGAATATTATTGTTAATATCAAATAAATCTAATATTACATAATTAATAGTAATTTGGTTCGCACGTAAATAGAGCACATTTATTTGATGCGCATAATATGCAATTTTAAAAAGCATCTAGCGAAAAGAAAAAATTTATATCCTTTCCAATATATGATAAAATATTAGATTTGTTCGGAATTAATAACAATGTTCACAACCTTAAAAACTGTCATTGCTATCTGCGTGCGCATGCACTGCGGAAATTTAGGTTGCAATTTGTTAGTATAATTATTGAAGTGACAAGCACCACTAACATGATAAAAGATTTAATAGTTTTGTTTTTTTATTAGACTACTTTCTTTCTCGCGTTGTCTGGGATCATTCTGCTCATCTGTATGATTGAAACGTGGCAGATAAGGCTGTTACGCCGTAATAGAGTCCCCAAAGTGCTACTACGGCGCACTAATCAGATGAAATTATTAATGCGTCACCTAATTCAGACATCGAGAAAGAAAATTCATAAGTATGGTTATAAATACAATTGCAACAATAGATAGGACTGCTATCAAAGTGGAAATAATTATAAACTTTATGATGAAGTTTTCATTCCTACGCGACACGACACATGAAGATTTTGGACTAGTAATTTGTTTTATGTCATTACAGGGTTAATATTCACAAAGCATTGGACTAGTCCCTTAATATTATAGCATATTAGGTCATATAAAAATAGTCTGCCTTTTTGCTCACATGTATTTTATGGTTCTATCGGATCATTTGTGATTATTTGTATGTTTTGTACTCCCCATACAGGATCAGCTATATATTTTGAATAAGCCGATTCAGGCACGTAAATTATAAGTGATTGAGGGGTAAGGTAAAATGTTGCTTCACTTATTGCTGGAGGTGTTTCTGCTAATATTGTCAATTTTTTAAGCTTTGACGCATATTGGAAAACCTGGTCCTCGATAGTTGTTATTGTTGATGGTAGTTGCAATTCCTCAATTCCTGTTGAATAAAAAGAAAACAGTTTAATTTTTCTTACTCCATTGTTAATAATTACAGCCTTTAATCGATAACAACCATAAAATGCCTCTGTTTCAATTGTTTGGATGTTTCCAGGTATGACTATTGTTTCAATTGAAGAACAATACTTAAACATCCTATTAGAAATATAATTTAATGATTTCGGAATATTTATCGTCTTTAAATTTTCACATTTTTCAAAGGCACTGCTTAACATCATTTCAATAGAATCAGGAAGAGTTACTGTTGCTAATGACGTACATCCCCGAAATGTAGCACTTTCAATATACCTTAATCCTTGAGGAAAACTAATTGATGTTAAATTGATACATCCAGAAAACGCTTCACTATAAATGGCATTAAGACTTTTGGGTAATACTATTCCTCCTAAATTTATGCAACCGTAGAATGCCATATTAGATATAATTTCTAAACTTTCTGGCAGTGTTACAGTTTCTATTTGTGACATATTGTAAAACGCTTTATCGGGCAGTGTCGTGACACCTTCCAATATTATAATATTTGTGAGAGTGTCGGGCATATTTCTATCACTCAGCATATAATCACCCGTGTATTCAAGTGTAGCGATAGTACTACCAAAAAATGTTTCGGAT
>JAITLB010000033.1 GCA_031278175.1 Christensenellaceae bacterium | reverse complement strand
AAAATAATTTTAACTTTCTTCATCTGGCCCCTTTGTAGACTGTAGAGTAGCGCATCTTTCAAAGTATAGCATTTAATGATATCCGCGTTTTGATAAGAATAACATTTACTAACAATCCAGCTAGCTCGCTTAATTAGAGTAGTGAAAATATAATAGCACTTTAATGCCCTATTAGACAAGTAAAACGATTAATTCCGCTCATCAGTATACGATGTCGTGTGATTTAGACTCAAGAAAGCGGTGCGCTCATACTGTCTTTATATTATTTTCGCTTTATCGTCAAAAACTAGAGCAAATAAAGACTTCATATATTTCAAACTCTTTTTCATAAATCTCTACAAAGACCACTTTCATGACTTGCTTTTGATGTGCAGCGTGTAATTTTAACGTAGCAAAAGTAAAAACAGCTTTTGTCATCCTCTACACATATTAGAGTTCTAATCGATTATGACTAAAGTGGACACACAAGAATGCAAAGCATGACTTAGCAGGTCAAAATTAAAACTTCAAGATTTAAACTGAAATTCAATTTGCACAGTATTTCAAAAGCGTTTATATTAAGATTTCGGATTTGAAGTCGTCAATTTTTGACATAATATAATCCCTAGGATCAATATTATCGTTTTGAATCAACAATGTAAGATCCATTGCGTAAGCAGCTGACGTACATATATCTACTGCATGAGACGATGAATATGTGGCATTTGCGACTCTCCGCCCCTCTGCTGCAATATCGTACCTTTTACAGCCAGCTACTTGCGTTTCAAACACGCTAAGCAATGACTTCAAAAATTGCTCTTGCCCTGTCAAATCAAAGACGACCTTGTCTTTATCGGATAACCAATCTAAACCGCGCCACACTTCACAACCATACAATTTAGCAGGGCGCAATTCTATGGGTAATCTTCGTATTGCTTGAATGCTTCGCACTGCACATGCTACATGTGTAGGGTGCTTATCTGCTAAATTATGTATATGAATTGTATCGGGATTATATTTTAAAATTATTGCTTCCAAATCGTCAGTGGGGATAGTGCAACCTTTGTCTTTTATAGTAGCACTACTATGTTTTAATAACAATAATGCCGCATAATTACCTAACTCGGCTGCTCTTTTTTGTTCTTCGATTCGAGCTAATTTCATCTCCTCATCGGTAAAATTAGCGTACGCACCTGTTCTTGGACTACCAGCACCATCGCTTACAATGACCGCAACCAAACCTTTATCAGTTGAGTCCTTGCATGCTATTATACCATGCGGACACATTATTTCAATGTCATCATGATGTGCTGCTATTACTAAATCAGAGCATTTACATTCGCGCATTGTATATACTTGCGCCATAGAATTAATTTTCATTTAAACCTACTATAATAGAGCGGCTGCATAAGATTGACCTAAGCGTTTTTGCGTTTCGCTAGGTGAAATAATTTGCGCTAGGCTCTTTTCCATCTTTAGTATTTGATTTGCTTTGCTGAGAATTATTTGACCACCTCGCCCTGAGGAAACACGGCCTAAATACATTATCTTATCTATATCATAGAATTGTTGCAACCATAGTGCTGTATACCCAAAGTATTCACCCATCGTGTCATAAACGTCTAAGGCCCTATTATCGCCCCTCTCTGCTAAGTCTTTAATTATATTTAATTTTTCTGCTGGTGTTTTACCTGCAGTTAAGTCAATGTCAACTTCAAGAGCTAATCGTATAGCAGCATCTTGAGAATGATAAGAGACACCACAGCCTCGGTCACCGCTCCACTCATCAATTGGTGCATCGTTGGACATGTCTACGGGTATAAACGCAAATTCGTTCAAATAACCTAGTATTCGCATATCCCTGTCAACATAACCACCTGCAAAACTTGTTCCCATTGAGGCACCAATCATACGACCTGACCCAGTTTCAAAAGCACCCGCTAGCGCCGCTGCATCACCATCATTTGCCACTTTTATTGGCTTATGATATACAGTTTCTAAATCCTTAAACAAGCCAAAACCCTTTTCTATGATGTCGCTACCTGGCACCATCCGCAACAAAGACGAACGGCGCAACTCACCATCTATTACTATCCCAGCTGTCGAGACCCCAATAGAATCAAAACTACCGCCTAGTTTGAATATCGCAGCGTCAATATCATCTCTAACACCTGCTATATGATACCCAATATCACTTCGAGTTTTTGGATGCCATATAGTTTCCCGTTCAAATACAACCTTCCCATCAACACATGCGGTGACTTTTCTATCCGAGCCACCAGCATCAAAACCTATGCGTCTGCCGCCTAGATTTTTTGAAATGGTTTTTGCCTTGTTGCAACTTATAGGAAATTCATCAGGGTTTGTTACAGTATAAAAATCAAGACCATCCTTTATATAAACACTCTTCATTAAATCATAATCAAATGCTCTTTTACCATTTGCTGAATATATTTTCGATAAAATCTTGGTAATCTGATCATCACCGTCAAGATATACAGCATAACCACCATAACACCAAAGCATGGTTTTGACATATCTCTCAATATATTTAATATTGAAGTCTAAATTACCGTCTAATATTTGCAAATTGGCTGTTTCTACTTCACCGTCGCCTCTGCGAACAGCAATCCTTAATAGCTTTTTGGGAGCTTTAATATCGTTGAAGTTTTTATAAAATGTGTATGCGGGTTCAAATTTGCCAATTGTCATTTGTCATTAAACCTCTAAATTTCTTTTAAGCGTCCAAATCTCAGACCTGGTTATTTTATCCTTAAATCCAAGTTTCTTATACGCTGTCAATACTTCTATTTCATGTATCAAATCATTAGTATATGCTTCAAAATTGCAAGATAGATCTGGCAATTCCACATCATAACTTTCGTCACACTCCACAATGGATTTAGTGAAAATCGTATTAAGTAGGTCGTACCTAACACTTAAGAGTGGATCAAACGTGCCAATCTTGAAAGGCTTTCTGTAGTTTATATCACTTAATAATTGAAAACCATCGTTGTTTAATTTAAATCGAAAATCATTAACGTCAGAATACGGCCAAAACACTACATTCCTATTCGGCTGATATTTGGTGTCCCTTTGACTCCATTTGCATTCCATGCAACCGCCACTTTTAAATGCAGTAAGTCCCCATAGAGCACACTTGACCTGTTCACGACTGTTATTGACTACTTGATACGACACTAAAATTGAATTTCTGTCTTTAGTTGCGCTTATCGAAAGAGACAATTGAAGTCCGTTTGGTCTAGGCTTAGGAGTAAAGAGCACTGTGTCAGTCAGTATTTCAATGTCAACTTTCTCGCAATCTGGAAAATATGTTTGCTCTTCTTCGGGAGCAAGCCAAACACGATGCCCACCATACAATCGCCATTTGGAATCTGTGCCATAGATTTGCGACACATCCTTAGTTATCAATTCATTTAAGTCTTGAAACATAAGGTTTTCTTGTCCGACTAAATTCAACGAAATGATCCTAGGCCCGACATCGGTTGTTACACAAATCTCAATATCACCAATCCTTAAATAATATTGGGTACCCGTAAATGCTTTAATATTTTTAATGTACATTGCAATTGCACTCTTCCCATTTTATATTAACACAACTTTAATTATTCTGTTATGACCTGCTTAATTACATACATTGTAGTATGGTTATCTTTACCGTAATACACTGAAACAGTGCAATCATATCCCTCATTCTTAAGAGCGGTGCTGATGCTTGTGCCTATTTCACCTGCTGTAGTCTTATAATCATCACTGTTATTATGTATGTATTCATCAGCAATATATACTTCAACCCAAATCTCGTGAGCTTCATCGGTAATAGGTACTAGCACGTCATACATATAATTAGCTAATGCTTGTACATCGTCTGCATCTTCAAGTAAGAGGCTGACCGTTTTATCACCACTTGTTAGACTTGACCTACCTAATATAGCATAAGGTATTTTAGCTGTTTCTGGATGTACACCATATGCAACGTGATTATTAATCTCTAAAAAGTCTTCAGTTACTAACAAATAGTCGTGTGTAGCATATTCATAATTTCCTGGTGACATCTGGACATTGCCCCAAGTTGCATCGGACGCATACCAACTACCATTTATGAAAGTTATATTCCACGCATGACCTGTTGCGGTAGTCCCATCGAATGTTTCACCGACAACGCGCATTGACGCAATACCTTCCATCCAAGATAACAAGTTAAAGGCCTTAGAAATACCGTCACATACGGCTTTGCCATTTATGAATACACCTTCTAAATAGAAACCATCATACTTAAGCAGATCTGTTTTCTTTGCTGCTAAGACATAATCATAAACTATTTCCGTTGTTAAATAATCGTATATTGCATGAATCTTAGTTGCATCTGTCATTGTATCATCTATAATTCTACAAAGCACTTCACGCGCAGAATTATATATAATAGCTGCTGGAGATAATTCAACTGGTACAGGTTTATATCCATGCGTTATCGCATATACTAGTTGCTCGCTCGTCACAACACTCATTGATCGCTCTGAGGGCAATTTATCGATTGGAAGAGCACGCGCTGGAGTTGGATTAGTTGTATAATGCGGAATAGTGGGCTTTTCAATATATTTGTCTTGAGTCGTGGTTTCATAAGTGAATTCATTAGAATCCGCGTATTTAAGTGAAATTGTATATGATCCATCTGACATCAAAGTTACAGCATACTCCGCAGATCCTGTGCTGGAGTAACATGTAAATGCTGTCCATACCAAGGCATTGACTTCACTAGTCTGATTACCACTAACAAGCGCAGGTGCTTTATTATTTGGATCGTATATCTCTCTTATATCGGTATACGTGATCGGAATATACAAATTGACTTGATACGCATGCGCTGAGGCAACATCACCAAATGCCTCAACTTTATAACTTGATGGTCTAAATATTGAGATATAATTTAAAATATCAGCAAGCTCTTCAACTGTGGCAATGTAATTATTATATCCAGTGATTTCCTCATCTAGATATTTATACATATCACTAGTTATCGTATTTGCTGTATATATGTATTCTTTAGTATATCCGTATTTAGAACTACGTATCTTAACACTGAACGACTCATTGAGTGTAGCGACAGATTCAGGTACTAAAACACCATTATGAACTGGGAAGTATGACGCATCAGAATATGATGATAACAATGCAGATTTCGTTGTGTCATCTAAATTTCGAATCATTACTGTCATTTCGCCCGCATATGGCAATGCATCCCATCTAACGTATGGTAAATACACACTACCTCTCATGTATCCATCTATATATATACCCGTAACATCAGTAGTAGATGCAACTAAGTCAACTTGTCCGATGTAAACAACGCGACGTGCGCTATCTTGACGAACACCATTTACCATGGGATAGGATACAATGTAATACTCACCTACCTCACTTGGAGTAAAGTTGAAATTTCCGACGTCTCTATCTTGATTTTTTTGTGGATATGTATTCCCTAACGGTTTTTCTTTGCTAATTAACGATGTATCTGTATATAATAAGTCACCAATATCGCTAGCAGTTAATAGATTCCACACATAACTATCGGGCGGATATTGACCAGAACCATGACTAGCTCTTAACATTATGCTATCATTAACGCTAAACTCATAACCAGCCGATAATTTAACAACGTTAAATGTGGTTAATGGATTATATAAATTTATTGGTGGTATTTCTAAAACCTGTTCGTCATCAACGCTTTTTATGATGGCGCGTATGACATGAGACCCAGCTGTAGTCATTCCTATATTAACTGGGTCAATTTTTATAACTTTTGCATTTTGCACGTTGCCACCAGGAATAGCTGAACCATTACGTTGCCATATTATTTCTGGATCTGGATCGCATTTATCACTATTATTTTTGAATAATTCAAGTGTGAATACTTCGGGTACGTTTACGATTTGTTTGTATATTGCCTGGTTATCATCACGTACACGTAACCCATAATTTAGAGGCGCGTAACCGACTATTACACGAATGCTAGCCGTTGCACCTTGTGAGTGACTTGAGCTTGCGAAAACTTCAACGACTGTTTCACCTCTACTTACAGGTGTCACAAATCCAGAAACGGAATTGACTGTTGCTATCTCGGGGTTCGCGCTTTGATATCGCAAGTTTGCGGTGGCTTGCGCATAGTTAGGTGTGATAATTGGCACCAGTTGATGCCCAGCTCCATCAAGAGTCAATTTTATCGAAGTAGTACTAAAAGACAGTCGCTGTACTGATCCAGTCTTTACCGTTACCTTTATGTCAACGTGTACACTAGTTTCCGATTGACTTGCAACCCGCACGGTCGCGTGAACATCTTCAGGAGTAACTATACCCTTAGATGTAATTTCTCCCTTAGAGGTAACGTTAATATACTCAGCAGATATAGTATCGGCTAGGTAAAAAGTAACCATTTGATTTGATGCATTTGCGGGCATAACGCTTGCGTTGATTTTACGCACTGAAGATTCACCGATAGTTCCAAGTTCTACTTCGACGACATCGACAGTTATATATTCCACTTTAATGCGATTGCCACATGACGCTAGTGCCATGGCGATAATCACAGCAGATATAATTAATATGGTCACCGTTAGGATTTTTTTCATCAAGCCTTCTCCCGAATACTAGCATTCATAGAGACGAATGAGCAACGGATAGTATCGAAAATTCTTCACTAAAATAATAACTAAAAATTCGCTATTTGTCAATATATAACGGCAAATTCGACAGTAAAAATTACTATTTTTTAACTGTGAATGAGTTCAAAATGAAAATTCGATCTACTCATCATAAAATTATTTAAAATAACAAATATTTCCATCTGCTAAACAGCGAAAATTTTCGCTAAATGTTGTGAGCTAACGCTCACTGCGTGTCATACTAAGTCACAAATTTTTGCTACTAACGCTTGTAGGTTAAATTCTCAAGAGTCAAAATATAAATCGGTGCTTGTGTGTTTAAAATATCTGTTTGCTCGGCGCACTAACAAATGAAACTACATTCTATTTGTTTTATGACCTGCTTAATTTCAAGCGATTTTAACGCTACTATCTCTTTCGGTTGCAGGACTGCGCTTTAGTCTAGAATTCTTGAGCGTTAGTCGAAGTAGTGATTTAGTTACTCTCGCGCTAATTATTTCCCTAATTTAGTGAGCGCCTTTAGTATCCCAAGTCTTTTTTTACCTCCGCTGTGCCGACCGCGCTTATTATAATTCTTAACACATATTATACTATCCCCCCAAAAAAACCACAACAAGATTAATTTTGTAACTATCATCCTAAATTCCCGGAAACTATGACTACCTGAGTCAATATTTTAAATGTTTTATACGTGTTCATAAGGATCTTTTATGATTGGAATTCCTAGCGCCTGCAAATAGTCATTTTGTTTCTTTGTTGCGCTCATATATTTGTTTTTTCCTTTTTTGCTACTTTTTCCTTTTATAATAGCAATTTCATTGAGTACATTTTGCAATGTATATTTCCCTGATAAATGTGATCCTCTTAATCGATTTCTTAATTCTGTTCGGAT
>JAITLB010000268.1 GCA_031278175.1 Christensenellaceae bacterium | reverse complement strand
TATCCATGATGTCGCCGACGTTGCAACTCAGCACCACGCAAATCTTAACAAGAACGATCACCTCAAGTTCTCGAATTTGTTAATCTTTGAGATTGCCTAAGCGCTTAGCACCGCACGTTTCATCAAATCGCTTTTCTTTAAATCATTGTCAATTAACAACTTGAAAAGTTTCTTGTAACTAATCATTACGGATGCCTCCAGACCGCGTTTTTCTAATTGTAGCACAAACGACTATGAATATAAAGTTATTCTTTGCACGAACGCGAAAGTTTTACAAATAATTCCGTGCTCGCATAGAAACGGCAAGCCGCATGCCGTCTATGCGCTTGTTGTGCATTCGTATTTATCATAGCAAATGCCGATACCGCTTGTTTGACTTCATTTAACGAAGTCTTCGAGAAACCCGAGATATTTTTCGCCATCTGCTGTGATTTCGATTTCGACCCGCTGCCTCGTTGGTGTAATGCGGCATCAATCTCTCGTTTTTAATGATAACCTTTTGATTTGTGATCCCTCGGTGCAAATAAGCGTATCGAGCTAACTCTCATTATATCTTCCCGAAATTATAACGGCGGCTTTATTTGTGATGTCTTTTTGCTAACGGTTAAACCCATCCAACTCGTAACCCGTAAACAAAACGATGTCCAAACACGCGTCGATTATCTTGCCTTTTAATGCTAAAAGTTCCACGCCTTGTTCGAAAGGCGCCGCCGATATAGGTAATGTCTGCTATTCCACACATGTACCTTTAACGGTTATTTGTATGTTTCTCGAGCCATCACTACCAGTTAATGATTGAGCTATATATCCTTTGTATTTTGCAATATTGGTGGTCCGCATCTGACCATCGCTACCAAGTGGACTTGTGCCAAGTATGAATAAAGCCTCGCCAGGTACTTCTTTGGTTAGACCAGCAGTAGTGCTGGTGTCGCTTATGTTGTTGCGTGTCGCTACTAGATACTGTTCTATTGCTCCACCATCAGTGTCACTTATGTGTTCAATATCAACGTGCAGGGATACTTACAAAAGGCACTAAATAGAGAACTGCAGTCGCTAATTCTCAATATAATTAATACAGTTGCAGATGTATATGTTATTTGATCAATTCTAAGTTTAAAACGCATTCAAATATTATATATGCTATCAGTTTTTACCTATGAAGACATCAAAATTGCACGATTATATTTGTGTTAGCGTAAACATTCAATTTAGCGATCCTTTTATTAAAATCAGTCTAAAGTTGCAAGGGCATACTCCAAGCAAGTTAAAAATGCTTTTTATGTCTTAAATATGACTATTATATAAATTGTCTCTTAGTTGAGAGTAATTCAAGCATGTAACTAGCATCATAGAATTTTGATTGTAAAATTATCTAAATGCATAATCAAAAATTGTTTGTTTTAAAAGAATGCAATATGGTGGTATGTCTCCTATTTTAATCGAGTAGGGACTAATTCGCAAAGGGATTAGTCCCTACTCGATTAAAACTACTAATTAGTTATATGATTAGTCTACTGGTCCTCCAGTTAGACTGCTACCACCTTCACTGGGTTCAGACGGATTAGAAGGTGCCTCTTTCCAATTAATTTGCGTAATTCTAATTATAGTAGGATCCTCATCACCATACTGTTCGCTACCAATTATATCCCAACCAACAGCGAAATTTGCATCAACTTCATATATATCAATATTCACGACAATCCTCCGTGATACACCTTCGAATGCCTTAGCTTCAATATTAGTAATATTGGGTCCTATTGTAACAGATATAAGATTAGATGAATTCCAAAACGCGTTTTCTTTTATCTGTTTAACAGAATCGGGCAATACGATACTGATTAACTCTCCACAAGATGCAATTGATCCTGCGCCTATAACCTTAATTATCGAATTTTCCTCAAACAAAATAGAAGTAAGCCCCGAAAATGCAAAAGCGTCATCGCCAATCGATGTAACAGATGCAGGTATAGTTATTGTTGTTAGCGCATAACACGCATAGAATGCTTCGCCACCTATTTGCCCGAGAGCTGAACCATCTTCAAACATAATAGAATTAATTCCCGCATATGCAAAAGCGCCTATGCCAATCGATTTAACAGATGCAGGTATACTTATTGTTGTGAGTTCATAACACTGATAGAATGTTTCAACACCTATTTCCTCAAGTGCTGAATTAGCTTCAAACATTATTATAGCTAGTCCTGATAATGCGAATGCACCGTCGTCTATTATTCTAACAGATCCTGGCACATAAAAACTCATAAGCGTAGAGCAACCAAAAAATGCACCCTCGCCTATTTTTGTTATTGCCGTAGCATTAAGTTCATTACGTTCAAACACAACACCTCTGAGATTATAATTGTCATAGAAAGCATCATCTCCGATCTCAACTACGGTGCTATGAATAGTAATATAAGCGATACCAGAAAATGAAAATAGTCCTTCAGATAGAACTGTCACTGTGCTTGGAATATCAATCGTTTCAAGTTTAGAGGTACGTTGAAATGCGTACGCGCCGATACTGCTCAACATTGATTCTGCTTCGAAATTAACTAGTTTCAAATTTTCACATCCAGAAAAAGCATAGTCACCAATCGATAAAACCGCTGCTGGGATAGTGATTTCCCTTAAATTCATGTTGTCTGCAAAAGCATACTCGCCTATTGAAGTTACACCATCTGGTATTACAACAGTGGAATCATTACCAACATAACCAACTAGAACGTTTTCTCCATCGATTATGAAACCATTATTTTCTAAAAAATCACTTATAGAGATAACTCTTAGATCTTGAATATCTTTCCAATAATCATCATCTTTATAATCTTCAACATAATTATCTGGCACGATAAGATTAAACTCAACAGCGTCAATACAGTCACTAGCAACTGAAATTTTACTAGGTTCAACATTAAGACGAATTGTCAACCTAGAAATTCCACTGAATGCATTTCCTTCTATAGTCTCTACGCTTGCGGGAATGTCAATGTATTGCAAGCTAGAGCAGAAACTAAATGCACTGTATCCTATTTCGGTTAGCGTTGAAGAAAATTCAACACTCTCAAGACTACTTGTCGGTGATTGTTCCATCGCCGAACTTGACATTGTAATTAAAGAGGTAAATGCAGAAAACGCAAGATCGCCAATACTGGTAACTCCCTCAGGTATTTTAACATCCACTAAATCTAAATTATGGAAGAAAGCAAAATTGCCAATTTTCTCAATTGTATTAGGAATATCGACATTAGCATCTGTACCAATATATCGAATTAAATCGTTATCTTTTCCTATTATAAAATCACCTGTAATAGTAATTTCATCAGTCTTATAAATATATGATGCATAGTC
>JAITLB010000211.1 GCA_031278175.1 Christensenellaceae bacterium | reverse complement strand
GTATATTCCTGAACTCAATGAGTTTTCTACAGAAATATTGAATTATTTTGAAATTGAGACAAAATATGAGGGTTATTTAGCCAAAAGTGCGCGTGAAATGAGATCTGTCGAACGAATGGAAGAATATGTAATGCCTGAAGATATTGATTATATGAATATGATGGGGTTACGATTAGAAGCAAGGCAAAAGTTAAACAAGGTGAGACCGCTCACACTTGCGCAAGCAACGCGAATCAGCGGTGTGACCCCAGCAGATATTGACGTTCTTATCGTCTTTCTTAAGAGGAGAAAGACCAGCGTTAAATAATTAGCAATTGCTAAAGTCTCCAAAAGTACCTGAATTCATAAAGGCAAAATTATCCATTAAGTAGCAGTCGAAGCAAAGCGCTCTAACAGTGGTAAATATAGACTAAATCTTGATTGATTTCTTTACAAGATAGCGAAATTTTATTATAATTATTACCAACAAAAGTGTTAAGAAACTAAAGTTAGATTATGACGTTAGACAGAAAAATTGTAGAGTTAAAATACTCATCTATATTCTTGCTTATGCCTGATTTAAATTTGCGTTCTTAATTTCATTTTTGTCTCTAAAAAACTCAATAATTACTTAAATATAGGAGTACATCATGTTTTGCTCTAAATGTGGAAATCCCTTTAATGAAGCAGAGTGCAAAGTTTGCCCTGTTTGCAGAGAACCAGTGAAAAGCCGTCCTGGCACACCACTCAATAGTGGACAACCTGCTATAGTCATACTAAAACAGACAGGCAGGAATGTAGTGTATAAGAAAGGTCATAGTATAATCTTGCATCTTGTGTTTGGTATCTTTGTAATGTGGATACCGACTATTATTTTGATGTGCAATCCCAAAAAACATTACTGGCATTTATAAAGATTAAACTATAACGCTATTGATTAAGTTAGATTAATTCAATGTGTTGCACAGACACACGGGCATTCTTAATTTGATTAAATTTTAAGTTTGATATGTTCAAGTCCGACTCTCATTATGTAAAAAATTGCATAAATAGAGTCGGGTTATTGGTTGTAAAGACTCAGTAATATCATGCTAACGCTGATTTCAATCTAGGCTCACAAATCATACCTAGCACTTTCACATGCATAATGCTAGTGTCTAAACACTAGCAAAGGAGTAGTTATATATGGAAACTGCTTTTAAAGTCATTTCCAGATACTTGCGCGATTAATTGACTACACTTCAGAGGTTCAAAAATATACCATGTATGTTAATTTCACTGGTATAGTTTTCAAGTGTAAAATTTCAAACTAATGTGATATTGTTTTGTAACTCTCAGTGTTAGTTAACTGTAGTTAGTTCCATATCGAATTGTACGTTCCCAATATGTTAAGAGCAGAGGTTAACGCGGCATAGTAATATTGAGCTTTGCAAATTAATTCAAATCAACGCAAAACCAATTAGCAATTCCCAGTGTGGTGTGAGCATGCTTTTAGGAATTTAATTATCTCAAAAAAATCGCAAAACATCTTGATACTGTATAGAAATTTTGTTATAATATTATAGCAGAGTGAATGATAAGTTCATTTAAAGGCATTCAAGGCATTACATATAATTATTAACTATAAAAAACAATCTCTGTTGATGCTTTAATGTTTATTTGAATTAGTACTGTATATTTGCTCTAGTTTACCAACTTAATCTTTCTCATATAGGAGAACATTTATGTATTGTTCAAAATGTGGAAAGCACTTTGACAAATCACTTTATAGAGTATGTCCTCAATGTAAGGCACCGATAAATAACAATGATCAAGTGACACCGAATAACGGGCAACCTACTATAATCATTCTAAATCAGCCAATTGATAATGTAGTATACAAGACGGGGCATAGTATTCTATTGCACATTATATTTGGTGGCATTGTATTCTGGATACCCACTATTGTTTTTTTGTGCAATCCAAAAGAACATTACTGGCATTTATAAAACTCCATGCAACCATAGATAATTTGCATTATAATGCCCTACATGGCATAACTAGCAGTAGGCATTGTTGGTATATTAATGTAAGCAAAGTTGTCGATCTAACGTTTTCTGTGTAATGAGACACAAAAGAGAGCGGAGTGATACAATTTAAGCAAGTAGCAATTGATTTGTTGGAATGTGCTTTAATTTCTATAGAATTCAGTTTTGTTTTATGCAAGTGTAAAATGACAAAGTGGCTTCCAGTTTGGCCATCAAAAATGAAATTTATTTTTGAGGGTAAAACTGGAAGGCACTTTGTCATCTATCGATATCTTTCGCAAGAATAATACAAATTAGCTCTTAATATTGCAGTTTGTGTGACAATGGCATTTTCTGCATTTCTGTGGCTAAATGTAATTGGATAATCTACTTGCATACCATATGTGTTAGTTCTAGCATCGTAATTAGTCGGATCCCCCGTAGCACAAGCATGCTCTTTAATTAGGGTTTTTACCTTCTGTGTAGATGATATTAAGCCAATATATGAAATTAGACTGCTCAGAAAGCATGGCTTCTATATTGATTTGGAGTGGAATCCCTTATCTAAGCATAAACTTAATTTCTCAATATGATAGTATTCTGTTTGCATCATTAGATGCTTTTTGAGTGACACATCAACTACGTTCCAGGAAATTCTTCAAACCAAACTGGCAATTCAGTCTCTGAATTGAGAAGAATAGCTAAGTTAATTTGTGGCAATACAACCCCATCTTTGTTCTTTCCCCACTTAACCAGCTCTATATTTTCCGACTGCGAATTTATTGGAGTTGAATCAAAATATAAGCGTGGCGCGTTTGTTACTTTCATGCGTGACTCAAAAAATTGTTCTAAATTAAGATGTGATAGTCTTGCATAGCATTCAGAAATTCGTTGCGAATTTAGGATCATACTATGTTCAACATAATTAAATCTTTTCCAA
>JAITLB010000201.1 GCA_031278175.1 Christensenellaceae bacterium | reverse complement strand
TATTACAAACTTAAATTAATAAGAGCTTAAACGGCATTTCAATTTTTAACTATATCTAGTCCCATCGCATTATATATAATCCCAGAAAATGCGCATTTAGTCTAGCACCTGTGTTTGCCTACTCGCCACCATCGGACTAATCACCACATAACAGATGCGTTGTCATGTAACCTTTATATTTGTGCTATAGACTATCTTATCTTAATATCATGAGCATTATTTGCAGTGGTTAATAATTACCGGAGACATTCTATCTAGAGCAAGTTAAGATTTAACATTAACTAAAATCTAATCAAATTCCAGCTTGCCTCAATAAATATTATCATACTCAGAGGCACGTAGCATATTATATGATATACGTAAGAGTTTTTTTTGTGTTCTGTTTTTTAGTGATGCCATTATTAAAATTTACTTTTATAAAAATTAAGAGTCGAAAGCCACACTTAAAAGTTCATTTTCTCTACTAGCAATTTAAGTTGAAAGAAAAAATAGAATCTTTAGAAACAGAGTCATTTAATAATGCGCTTTAGCGGTCAATGTTTTAGATTAGAATACTAAAATTTGGACTACTTCGGGTTTTGCTATTTGCGAATGCCTAAGCATGTTATTATCAAGAGAGGACATCACTTATGAGTGCGGTAAAATTTTCATACGCGCGTTTAATATTCGAAGCTACACACGAAACCCCACCCTTAGGAGTAGCACCGCCACATTCTAAATTAAAAGAACCTCTAAAACCTGAATTTATAAGGGCAGGTAGCACCTTGTGCCAATCAATATTAGCCTCACCTGGAACTAGATGCATGTCCGATATGCCATCGTTGTCGTGAATATGAACGACATCGATTTGTCCTGCAAGTTTTGCAATAGCTGCTAACCCGTTATCATGATAAATTAGATGTGAATGCCCTATATCTAAGCAAATCCCAACATTAGGACTTGCTAATGAGCGTTTATAGTCTAGAATTTCCTCGGGAGAACTTAGGGTTGTTTTGACTAATACATTGTCGCGCCGTCTACAACAGAACATATTTTCAAGAGTTATAATAACTCCTTGATCTTCTGCGACTCTCAAGAGTTCGCGATAAAAATTCATGTTAAGTGCTTTTCTGATAGGTTTTAACAATCCACCATAGTGAAGAAAATATGGCATTTTAGGATGTATAACTGTATATTTTGCACCTAGCGAAGCTGTAGCGTATATTGAGTTTTTGAGATTGACTAGTATTTCATCGTCACTCATATTGTCAAATTTCTGTGTTGGGTATGGTGCATGAGTTTGAAAGATTTCCAATTCTAAATCTTCTGCATTTTTTCTTATCGCCGTGTAATATTCTCGGATTTTTTCTTTAGAGGTAAACCTCTCACGGTTTATATCTGAATGCGCCCAATAGAAATCAACACACTGAAACTTAGCGTCAGCTATCATCTTGAGCAAATCAATATCAGAAAAAAGTTTGGTTAATCTAGCTGTACTAATACCTATCTTCAATGTTCACTGCCTTTTAAATGTTATATAACTTTCTGCCTTGAATTTTTTATGGTCAATTGCTGGGCTTTATACGCCAAATTAACTAAATAGAGTTTACTCTACTTAGACAACTCGCTACTGTCGCCCTTTTAACTTGCTTGTTAGTCAGTGTTTAATTTGTCTTAGTATCTGGTCTTCAAAAGACACACTCAAGACATCTAAGAGTGTAGCAAGTCATCTTAGGTTGTTATGGTTACGGGGCAGAAGTAATTGTAAGCTCGTATGATAGCATCCAGCCCTTATAGCAGATATAAACAGTTTTACCATTGTATGAGAGTTCAGTTCCAAAACCACTGGTCATATCATAAGTAACAAACACGATTTCGCTTCCATTATAATATTCTACTATCAACATCCCTCCTTCTTCGAAATCCGAACCTTCTACATAACTCTTTTTAAAGGACTCTGAAAACTTTATCTCCTTTATTGGATCAGTTACATTATAATAAAACTCAGTTACGCAACCATCATAGTAAACAGTAGTATGTTTTAATCCGACTGTAGTGGTATCAAATTCGCTTAACATGCTATCATTCAAATCTATTGTTGTAGTATTAGCAGCATATTCTACTTTTAACTTTCCAGAATAGAAAGGTTGTCCTACTTTATAATTAAACAATGTGTCCGCCGTCACTATGTCAATACTAACTGGTCTCGAAACAGAATCTGAGTTAGACACCTTGATGGTTTTCTTAATAACGTGTCCAGAATACACTATTTCAACTGATTTTTTACCTGGTGAAGTAGTGTCAAATCCAGTGAGATGTAGTTTACCAATTGTCTCCAAAGATACTTCATTATCAGAGTGAGTTACCATTAGTACAGCACCAGCGAACTCATCACCTACAGAATAAGTATCGTTAAACGAGTCCTCCACAAGGGCTATATCTAATACATCGAAAGCTGGGTACCTTTTGTCTAGTTCATCGACCACATCGACATCGCAACCAATAAGAGTCACAATGGAACCCGCCACCATTACAAGGCAAATCAATATCACAAATATTTTTCGCTTCATCGCATAATCCTCAAACGAGATTGGTATCTACCAGTGTATTATTCATACACTATTAAATTATATCATAGTAAACCTAATATATCAATATTTATACCAAAATGTAGTATAAACATTGTAAATAGATCTAAAAACAGATGATCAATGTCAATTTATATGCCAATTCGCTTAGCGTCAGCACAAATTGACAAGTTAGACAATAAACAATTACAAAACTACTAGCACCACAATTAGTAAATTAATGGTTTTTAATACGCAATGTTATCTAAGTCCTCTAAAACGGCTTTTAATGGCTCAAATTAAGCGCTACACGGTTAGACTCTGTCGTGTTTAGTTATATATTAATTAAGAGGTCTACGTGCTAGCATAGCATTTACTGACTAAAATAATAGAGCGTATGTTAGACTTAAGAATTAGAATAGTTAGTTGCACAGTTTAGTGGTACTACCCCAACTTTAAAAGCTAACCACACTTTGCGCAAATTTTACCAGAAGCCTAAGTGTAAATTAACATTTTAAATTGCCCATATCAATATTAGATTTAATATTGACACAAAAAGCACCCTTTAAAATTTCAACACTTGCGCCGCCTTTTAGCAAATATGCTACTATTTAACTCCATTATTTAAATTGTAAACTGCGCCGTGGGTGTATGTACTTGCAACTAACTACTAATCGATAGCGACTTAAGCTTTAGGGCGAGCGCCATCTACATAGCATACACCAAGAGTTCCTGGACCACAATGTGTGCCTATTACGGGGCCTACTGGTTGTCGCCATATCTCAGCTTTAGGTAACTTCTCTTTTATTAGGTTAGCCAACTTGTCACCTTCATCGGGACTGTCAGCATCTAAAACTACAATAGGATATTTATCTATATCTTTTGCACTCGCGGCAATTTCATTAGCGACCATAGTAATAGCTTTGTTAAGACCCATTACTTTATCGCGTGGAGCTATTGTCCCATCATCCATTAATCTGATAATAGGTTTTATTCTACGTAAGCTTCCTAAAAATGCCTCTATGCCACTCAATCTACCGCCACGCCTTAAATGCGCAAGATCATCTACAATAATTGCCGAATTTACTCTAGGTGTCAATTCTTCAAGCATTTCAATTATCTCGTCAATGCTTTTGCCAGCATTGTAGACCTTAGCGGCTGCATATACTTGAAGTCCTGCTGACATACTTATACCTTTGGAATCATATCTAGTAAATCTCACACCTGGATATTCAGCACTCAGCTCTTTAATAGCTAAGTCTAAATACGCAAATGTTCCGCTAAGCTTAGATGAGAAAGAGATATACAGTATATCCTCTCCAGCTTTAAAAAATGGTTCAAAAATCGTCTTGTAATTGTCAGGATTCAATGCAGAACTTATTGGTATATTGCCTTGTCTCATCAAATTAAAAAACCAAACTGGATCGTAATTTTCACCGAGGTCATAAAAATATTCTGTGCTACAAATAGTATACGGCATGGGTATAACATTAGTTAAGTCCAGCTCACGCGCTTTAGTCCAAAACAGTTCACAGTTAGAGTCAAAAAATAATGCTGCCATAAATCGATTACTCCTTTTGTATTTTAAGCAAATTGCTTAATTTGATAGTTCTCGTCTCATCCACTGCTTCATTTGTGAGTATTAAAGCATAATCGTGTCTACGAGCTTAATCTTCGGATCGCTCCGTAATTGTATTTGATTATCGTCATTTCAATATGCGCGCGCTTAAGCGCATCTTTTAACATAACTCACTGCTACACAACCTTGATCTACACAAAATTTACTAATAGTAAAATATCATGAGACCTTTTGCGTGTCGTGGTGTCACTTATTACTAAATGCATCCAACGTGACACTCATATAACAGGTCAGCAAATTAGCATGTTTTTTAGCGCAACTAACTATTTCTGAAATTTGCTTCTTCTATTTTTACTTTTTCTTCATTGATAGTTCGCACAATATCATCTAGTACTTTACCGCGCGATATCCACCAGTCGCGTGACCATACACGCATGATCTTCCAGCCTCTGTTTTCCAAGAATTTAATCCTGTATACATCGCTCTCTAAGATGCTATCGGCGGTGCTAAACGCTTGATAATCACACTCTATACCCAGTACATATCTCTTTAATGCTTCATCGTAAATCGCAAGTGATAGTTTGTACTTTGTATTACCGAGATTTATATCGACTACATATCCAAGTTTCTCAAGTTCTAACTTGATTTGCTCTTCATATCGTCCGATTATGCCAGCATTCTTCTTTTCTACATGAAGCATAGCTAACACTTCTTTTACACCTTTAGGGTCATTATCAGAGACAGCTCGAGCGTATTGTAGATATCGTCTTAATAATCTTGGTCCATCATACTTGGAAGTCTCAACTCTATCAAGTTCCTCAGGTTCTATACTGGTTACCACATAAACTTTCTTTTTAGCTCTAGTGACAGCGACATTAAGTCTGTTTTCACCACCTTCCATCGACAACGCGCCAAAGTTAGCGTATATTACATCGTTTGTATTTTTTGCATAGCCAACACTAAATATGATTATATCGCGCTCCTCACCTTGCACATTCTCAAGGTTCTTGACAAATAACCCTACGTTTTCTCCGTCCTCAATCCTATTGCGCTCTCGCGATAGTTGTCTTGCAAATTGTGGTGATTTCTCGGCTTCAGCATCGAGCAAGTCATCAATATATTCCTTTTGCTCGATATTGAATGTTACAACACCGATACTCTCTCTTAGCGCACGCGTTGAGAAGATATTTTTTATTAGTTTGACTACCATCGCAGCTTCTTCATGGTTCTTGCGATCGTTCCATACACCCTTAACTTTAATGCGCTCAATCGGACCACGCTCATTTTTGCGTCTAGTGATATTAGGTGCTACCTGTAACCTGTTATCATAGAATGCCGCATTACTAAAGTCAATTAATTCCGCTGACGCGCTTCGATAATGGTATGTCAAATAGACAGGATCATACCTTGACGTAGCAAGATCTAATAAGCTTTCAACCTCTAGAGCAGCTTGAGTAGATAAGTCGTATTGAGATGATAAATATATATAGTCACCTAAATATCGTTTCAAGAAAAGTGCCGATGGGCGCAATTGCTTGTTATCACCCGATACTACAACCTGGTCACCACGATAAATAGCTGGCAGAGCAGATTCGATGAAGATTTGGCTAGCTTCATCGAAAACTATGAGATCGAATAAATGTGGTTTGAGCGGGAATATCGTGCTAACTACGTCTGGGCTTAATAACCAGCATGGGAACAAGCGTAACAAATATTCCTCAAAATGATCAAACATTGTGCGTATCGCTTTTAGTCTCTTGTTCTTTTTTATCTCGTATAGGAAATCTTTACCGTCGGTTGCGTCTTTGAAATATGAAACATAATCATCCGAGAACGCAGTCATAGCTAAATTCCTGCTTATTTCGCGTTGATCGGCTTTTAATGCTAATATGCGCTTTCTCAAATCATTAAATGTTACTATCTTGCCTAAGAACGGTTCAACCAAACCACTAATAGATATAATCTCATGGTATATGCGAATAGGCATAATCTTGTCTAGAGTAGCTGCAAATGATTCTACAGTCTCATTAGATTCGGCATATGCAAAGTGTAATATTTCATTAACTTCTGGGGTCAATTCCGATAGTGCCGACTTTATATCGCGTATTGAAATATAATTATCGAGAGCATCGGCTAGCTTTTGAATAAATACCGTGTTGCCATTGATAAGACCACCTATAGCTAAAGCAAAACCTTGCGCATCGAGCACCCTGTGGAGGATTGCAAATCGCTCAGCATATTTATCTAATTCGTTTTTTGCAATATTAAGGTCAATTTTTATATCTTCTTTATACGAAAAGTGACTGTACTTCGCAAACGGTAGAATTGGCCATAACAATGGAAATGCCGATGCTTTGAGAATTTTAGCTAGCTTTGGATGCTCAATGTCAGTTATGATCTCGGACACTCTTTCGATAGAACGTCTATCAGTTGCGGCATTCTCTAAATAGAATGTCACTAAATACCTACTATGTGGAAATCTAGAAGCGTCAAACGGTGTTATTTGGCTTTGTATGAAAGGATCAATTGCCGCGCGAGCCTCTTTTATTTGATGCATGTCGATGTACGGTAACAAGTGCGAAACTATTTCATTTTCACGAAGCAGTTGCTTTTGTTTAAGATATAGACCATGTAAGTTTTTATCGTTTATAAGTTTCAAATCGGCGCTTAACTCAGGATAATTGCGCCTCATGATATTCGTTGCGCGAAGCCTATTGTATAATTCGTAATCTCTTGAATCCTTGCCGATGTTATGACTAGCCGCGTACATTTCCTGTAGCGTCAAACCAAATGCCGTGCGCTTATACAACGTATCGTTAATATCCGTCAGAGCACGAAGTTCGTCTCGGATATCTTGCTCAACTGCTACATGTTTTTGTCTGTCCTCGTTTAGTGCAGCGAGATGTGCTTTGTCGTGCATATCAACTACACGCTTAAAAAACACAGGCTTGTCTTTTTCTGGGTCAGGTAGCAGCATAGCTTTTGAATTCAAATTACCTAATCTGCTAAATACAACATCAAGAGCAGCCCGTTTTTGACTTATTACCAGCACCCTTTTACGCTTACAAAGCGCATCACTGATGATATTTACTATCGTCTGCGATTTTCCTGTGCCAGGAGGTCCATATATTACTATATTATTATGCTTCTCAAGAGACTCTAAAGCCCGCTCTTGAGCGTAATCTAAATCATGAATGCCATAAAATGATGCTATTTGTAGCGCAGCTGCATCTGAACGCTTGCCACTTTTCTTGACAACTTTTTGCTCTTCGCGTGGGGCTTGCAATTTCGAATTTAAAAGCATCTCAATTGACGGTGAGGACAAGTCATCTTTTTCTAATGCTAAATAATCATTATATATGCTATTAGCTAGTGGAAAACGCCCTAAAACGGCCATGTGCTTTACTTCTATAGCATCCGAGACTTGCAACCTCGGACTTTGCGCAAATCCTGAAGCAGGTGGCTCGAAAGTGATTACACCCTTTCGCTTTGTATACTTGAATTTTATACCTTTGCTGTCTAAATATTCGAGCACCTCATATATTGAGTTTATTTCTATGTCTTCATTTAAGAAAAATTCTTGTGTTATGCCATCACAGTTGATGTTGCGCTCTTTAGCATAAGCTAATATTAGAGCTTTGTTAAGCAATGCGGGTTTGTTTTCAGGTAAAACTAATGAGGCTTGATCTTTTTCGATCTCAATAGTCACAGGAAACAGCATAAGTGGCGACATCAATTGAATATCTTGAGAGAGATTCCCCGACACAAATGGATAACCGACATATAACTCGTATCTACCAGTTTCACTCTCTAATTCATCAACCTCACGCTTTAAATATCTAAGCGATTCAATCTCTTTTAGTAGTCGTTGTGTCTTTTGTCCTGGAGCTGCTTTAGCCAGCCTCTTTTTTGTGACTTCTGTGGAATCTTCAGTATCAAGTAGATCAAACATTTCTGATACTGGTCTAGTTGCTAAATTTAATTCTTCTTGCTTCTCATCAAGCTTAATGTCTTTTTGAACTAACCTTGCCGCTATTTTATCGTTCATTATATGGAAAACACGCCGTTTTTGCCATAAGAATTCGATAAATTCATCTATATCCGCACCACTTTCGAGAACCGCTCCTACATCATAGCAATATTTCTTTACAATGCCACGCAACAACAGACTTCGATTGCGTCCGCTCAGTTGTATAAATCTCTCTTTGTATTTTTGATAAATCGTGTTCACTCAGTGACGCTCCTTCGTTCTTTTAGTTAAATATTTCCAGATTATAACGTTTGTAAACATGTATACATGTAAAACGTTAACACCAGTAAAAAAATTATATCACACACTAAGCGCCTTGTAAAACAAAACGCAATGCAAAAGTAAATTGCATCATTACTAAACCAATAACTTATTGCAATTTTTGCGGCAAAAAAACGCTATTTTTGTCAATTTAGGCTCTTTTTTGCTCGGATTTAGGCACTTCAAATATTTTATTAGAAATTTACAATGTAAATTTTTAGGAATATTTGTCGATTTCAGTTTTAAGCGCTTTTTAGTGGCACTGGACATGTCCATTATTTAAACACTCACAATATAGCACTCTTGCTTGCTAGATTAAAATTTGCGCGATCCGCAGTTTAGACAAATAACCTATTTACTATAGCGCTTAATTTAATGAACTCTTTCAGTTTTTTTGTAGAAAACTGCAAATGCCTTGCCAGTTGTTTGTGCGTGCGTGTTGTCAATAATTTCAAAATTAGATGATAATAATTGGTATTCGTCAATTTGCTTAACACATTTAAGCGAAATTTTATTCGCCTCCGCGCGTGGGCATATTATTACTATTGCTTCATCACAGTCACTAACGCGTTTGAATATAAATGGATTGCCTCCGTTTTTAGTGCTTAAGACTTTGAGCGCAGAGTCTATCCTAAAGCATTTATATGTGCGCTTTAGGTGTATAAGAGCGCGTACCGTCTCTAATAGCGAATTGTCTTGGGACTCTTGTTCTAGAACAGATATGCCAGGTGTATCGCTAACTGGAAGATAAATTTCATCGGCCGTAGAAAATCCTCGATTCTTTTCCGTACTCCATTGCATAGGTGTCCTTGACCCAGTGCGCCTATACCCACCGTGCTTGGATTTCAATTTTGTATATGGAATGCCGATTTCATCGCCATAATATATAAATGGAACATGTGGCATCAGCAAGTGGAACGCAAATGTCACCTTTGAAATATCACTATCTCGCCCAAGCGACATGCGTATTTTATCGTGATTACCTAGTGCAACAGCATAATAACCTGAACGCGAGACCTTCTTTCGTGTGTATAACATTCTTGACAGTGCTAATTTGAAATGCCCGCTCTCTTCTCCCAAATAACAGGTTTTGTTAGCAAACTCAGGACCTTTTTTAGATCCAACTTGATAAATAAAATATTCACTAAAAAAGTCGATATCAAATGATGACGCAACAACCGATCGCTCTGGGCGAAACCACTCTGATACGAAGATAGCATCGGGGAAAACTGCCTTTATCTCTGGTATCACTTTATTCCAGAATGCAATATTACCCCTCTCTTTATAATCACCTTTAACCATTTGGCCTGCCATATCTACTCTGAAACCAGTAGCGCCACGGTTAAGCCAAAAAACACATACATCTATAAGTCTAGAAATGTTTTTAGTTGGAGCTGGGGCGTCAACTTTATCCTGCCAGGCAAAACGTGGTTTGTAAAAGCCATAGTTTATAGCTGGTTGTATAGCATAATAATTTATCATGAACATGTCAGGACGCTCTGCTATGCCACTCAAGAACCGGCCATCGCTATTATTAAAAGGCTCTTCTCCTGGTCTCCAAATATACATATCAGAAAACTCGTTCTTGTCATCTGTCTGTGACGCTTTAAATGCGGGATGTTCAATGGACGTGTGACCCATTACAAGATCTAACAAAATCGCGATACCTAGTCTCTTTGCCGTATCGAAAAGCTCAATCAGATCCTCATTTGTCCCGAAATGCTCATCAACGGTATAATAATCAACTATATCATAACCGCCATCACCAAATGCCGATCTAAAACACGGATTTAACCAAATTGCATTTATCCCAAGTCCTTTTATATAAGGCAACTTCTCAATGATACCACGAATATCGCCAATACCATCCCCATTTGAATCATAAAAACTCGTTGGGTATATTTGATAAAATACCGCACTTTCAAGCCAATCGTATTTCATAGACCACCACACTCATACAATTTATCACTGTTTTTTCATGAACATCTAGCAATTAGACTATATCTGTCTTATTATATCTACAGGCTTCTTTCTAGCTTCAATAAATATCGGTATACCACATGCAACTACTCCCGATCCCATGCTTACAGCAAAGATCAAAAGTACTTGTCTTATTCCAATGTATAACAGTTTTTCCAATGTAAACATCAAAGCAACTGGTATCGCAGTATTAAGAACATTCCCTAAAACAAAAGTTAGAATTGTTGACAAAACAAAAGTTATGAATGCCATAATCAAACTCTCGGTGAGGAATATAGCAAGAACATCTTTGCCCCTTGCGCCTATTGCGCGCAATATGCCGATCTCTTTTCGCTTGTGCGATATACTATTTGCTATATAATTCATACATAAAAATACTGCTAATGCTACAAGAGGTATCGTTATATATACAAATATTTTAGATCCTTCTTCGAGAAAATTTGCACTTTGCATTATATTAGAAACCTGGTTGTTTGTGACTGAATAAGAATCAGGTGCAGCATTAAACATATTGATAATGTTTTCTATAGAATCTTCAGTTATTTTTAAAGTCACTCCAGTATATTTTCCACCATCTTTTACAAAGTCAATAACCGAACCTGATATATAAACTCCAAGATAGTCGGTTTGCCCGAATTGAGGTTTTATAATGCCAGCAATCTTAACGGCACGGTAGGAACTGCCATCAGGGTAGGGGTCGTATCCAATCGCAAAAGTAACCTCTTTTAGCTTATCATCAAGCTCAGCAAGACAAGCTCGAAGTGCTTCGCCGCCTTCGGCGATAATTGCAGTATGATTCAAAGAATCCAAATTTAATATTTTTTTTGCTAAACCAAAAGTTATAACAACGGCATCCGTGCCTAGCGGACTGTTATCCACTCCATTAAATGCAAAATAATTCGGAGACTCTAAAAATTCTATTTCTCTATATGTTAAATCCCAATCTTCCAAAATGCTTCCATCTGCACAAGTAACATTCAAGTCTAATTCACCTGCAGTTTCAGTATAAATTAGCTCATCCAAAGCATCTGACGACATAAAAACTGATAAATGGAAACCTGTATGCAAAGGTTCGTACCTTGAGACACTCGTAAAGTAATTTAATCTAGGTAAACCGACAAGCGCACTGTAGTCAATTTTAGTATCAATTATTGCAGTTATTACACTTGGTGTCTTTTCATTTGATCCAATATAAAATTCGGGCTTAAGAGCCAAAAATGCCTCTGGAGTCATATCACCAATTGTCATGGTTTTATACCCTGCTACTTTATAATGATCAAAGAAGTATTTAGATATTGCTACCTCATTTTTAGCAACTGGCAACTTTCCTACATATGAGTAGTCTAACTTGACTAGCAATTCATCCGTAACTGTAACAAAATTAACTAAATCGCTAGACGGTTGATCAGCAAGCAACACGTAAAAGTCGTTACTGTTTAAAAAGAGTTTATTTCTATCCTCTTTAAAATTATAGTTAATGTTTCTAAGCCGTGATTGGTAATACGGGATAACAGTAGTTTGTGTCGTTTGTGTTAGGTTCTTAATATCTTCAACACTAGAATATTTGGGTTTGTACCACTTAGAACCATCTCCACCCACCATAATAAGCTGACTAATTCTTATATACTCTGTGTCACTTTTTAGTATTGTATTGCAAGTACTCGTAAGAGCATCAAACGTTGACATGCTATCAGTTATTCCAAACATGCATAGAGCAATTAGTGACATTATAATGGCGATTGCTAGTCTAATTTTTCTATATTTAAGCGCTCCAGCACCTATTCGCATTGCCGATTTGAGTGGCAACCGAGATTTGACTAACTGAAGCGTCTTTCCATCATCTGCTAAAAGTACATCGTCAAGTTCTGTCTGTTTAAAAGCATCTCTAGCACCACTTTCACTTAAGTTTGCAACACGCTCTAGCTTTGCGTTGAGATCATCACTACTAAACAAATAAGCATCGGAATTAGCGGCGGAAATATAACTGGCTACTGCACTGACATCCGTATCGGTAATCGTTGTGCCTTTCTTTATTCTAATCAATGATTCGCCTAAAATTTCAATGTTTTCAGTCAGCAAATTTGCTTCTACTAAATGCTTTTCGCTGTCACTTATTACTCTTCCATCCGATAACTCAATAATTCTATCGCCATATACTTCAGCGTATTCCCTATCATGCGATATTATAAGCACAAGTTTGTCATTGGATAATTTCTTTAAAGTATCAAAAATCTGAAAACCAGTATTGCTATCCAATGCACCAGTGGGTTCATCAGCTAAAATTATTTGAGGATTCTTTATTAGTGCACGAGCTATTGCAACTCTTTGCAATTGTCCACCTGACAATTCGTTAGGTTTTCTTTGTGCATATCCGTCCAAATCCACTTCTTTCAAAATACTATTGATTTTATCACTAGTAGGTTTCATCCCCTGCAATTCTATCGCTAGGGCTATATTCTTCTCGACAGTAAATTCCTCAAGTAAATTATAATCTTGAAAAACAAATCCTACCGAAGTGTTTCTGTAACTGTCTAGGTTGCCTTGCGAAAAAGTCGAAGTGGATTTGTTGTTGACGATCATTTCGCCACTATCAAATTTGTCTAATCCACCTATAAGGTTTAATAATGTGGATTTACCGCTTCCAGATTTTCCGAGTATAAACACCATACCCTTTTCAGGGAATATAATGCTTACACCATCAAGTGCTTTAACTCGAAGTCCCTTTTTAGTTACATATGTTTTGTGAACATCTCTTAATCGAATCATTTACTCTCTCACTTAAATTATTTGCTTGAGCCAAAGTTTGTTTGCATAATTGTGTCAACTCTTAGATTATTTTAAATGTCACACTCAAACAAACATGCATTGCTAACTTGTTGCACAAACTGGTTAAATGCTTTTTATCTGCTTAATTGATAACAGAGAATCGCAAGGATAACAGTTTGCTTAAATCAATGATGCACTACAATCTACAGTTAGTTGATCTCAATATACACTTAAACTCGGGATTTCAAACACTAGAATTTAAGCATAAGCGAATTCAGTCAGGTGCGACTGTGCAACAAATATAAATTGCTACTTAAGTATATATTAATAAATTAATATATGTCAATTGTTGTTATACACTACAGCAATTTAAGTGGAAATATATGCAACTGTCTCAACAAAACTGCAAAAAACTGGGGCCAAATGAAGTTTCTTGAATTATAACGCAATTGCTAAACTTGCAAAAGTCATTACATTAAGCGTAATTTGCAAATATAGGCATTAAATGTTTGCAAACTTCACGATTAAAGTATACAATATATAAAAAGTAATCACTATATTTCAGTGGAGGATTTTCATGGCAAAAATTAAAATTGGCATTAACGGATTCGGTCGCATCGGCCGTTTGGTATTTCGCGCATGCGCAGCACGCAATGACGTTGAAGTTGTAGGTATCAACGACCCGTTCGTAGATGCTGAATATATGGTATATATGCTCAAGTACGACAGTGTACATGGTCATTTTGAAGGAACAGCAGAAGTAAAAGATGGCAAGTTTGTAGTTAATGGTAAAGCTATAACTGTGTTCGCAGAAAAAGATCCATCGACAATCGATTGGAAGGGATGCGGAGCTGAATATATAGCAGAGGCTACTGGTGTGTTTACAACTGTTGATACCGCATCAGCCCATTTCAAAGGTGGCGCGAAGAAAGTAGTTATAACAGCACCATCAAAAGACGCACCTATGTTTGTAATGGGTGTTAATAACGATAAATATGCTTCCGACATGAATGTTGTTAGCAATGCATCTTGTACGACAAACTGTCTTGCACCTTTAGCAAAAGTATTGAACGATAAATATGGCATAATTGAAGGTCTTATGACAACAGTGCATGCTACAACTGCAACGCAAAAAACAGTTGATGGACCAAGCAAGAAAGATTGGCGCGGTGGTCGCGCTGCTGCGGGCAACCTAATTCCAAGTAGCACTGGTGCAGCAAAGGCTGTAGGTGTTGTTATTCCTGAGTTGAATGGTAAACTCACTGGTATGTCAATTAGAGTTCCAACTCTTGATGTATCCGTTGTAGACTTGACAGTCAGACTAGAAAAAGCAGCTTCCTACGATGAAATCAAAGCAACTGTTAAAGAAGCTAGCGAAACCACACTTAAAGGTATCCTTGGATACACCGAAGATGATGTAGTTTCAACAGATTTCATTCACGAAAGCAGAACATGCGTATTCGATGCAAAAGCAGGTATAGCATTAAATAAGAATTTCATGAAGTTAATAGCTTGGTACGATAATGAGTGGGGTTATAGCAATAAAGTTGTCGACCTTATCGCTCATATGGCTAAGGTAGATAAATAAGCAAGTCATTTTTCACCACCACATTCTTAAAAGGTCTTGGCAATTTGCTAAGACCTTTTCTTATTTGGCGCTTATAAAGTAAATGCTTGAAAACTAAATTACAATTCGGAGTAGTTATGTTGTGGTTTGCTGGTCGTCCATCTTGGATCTCACTAGTTGCGGCATACTTCTAATTGCATGCCCCGATACCGCACAAGTATTTTAATCAACTAATTAGGATTTAATTTAATCCTGGACAGCGCAGCAATTGCTTTAACTAACTCATGCTACAATATGCAATTATCAATTTTCTTCGGCTATTTCCTTGCTTAAATGCGCTCTAATGCGTTAATATATATCTATGAAACTGATTATTTATTTTCTGTATTATCTAATACAGTTTACATGGGGAATCGTTCAAAATGTTTTTGGGCTTATCCTGTATCTAAAATATGCGAAAAACAAACATTCGCTTTATCATGGGGCATTTGTAACTTATCATACTGAAAAATGGGGTGGCATTTCGCTCGGTTGCTTTATTGTTATGACAGGAAATGCGGGCGATATTGAAACAAGTGATATACGAATTCATGAGTTTGGACACACTATCCAGTCATTAATCTTAGGCCCATTTTACCTCCTGGTAATCGGCATTCCATCATTTATATGGTGCAACGCAAAACGCTACATACGTTTAAGAGAAAGTGGAATATCATATTATTCCTTTTATCCCGAGCGTTGGGCAAACTATTTAGGGCAAAAGGTAACTGGCGAACTAATGCATACGCGGCATTAGTTGCACGTGCGTCTTAATGCTAATCAAACTGCTCAACAATTACCTCTTCACCAGTCTTTTTGTTCAAAAAAACGAACTTGCTTTTGTAGCACCTGCCATCTTTGATGGGTTTCGTTTGATGTAAGAAATAAAGAGGAGCACCATAACTGTCGTATGGCCACTCTGGAGATTGCAACCAATCAGGTTTTTTTGATTTGCATTTGAACTCTTTTTTCATGATCTTCCTTGCTTGCTTTATCTTCTTTTTTGTACTGTATTGCTCAGGTATAGTAGGCAAAATTTTGTTTGTAACATAATCAGGATCAAACACATAATATGGCATGCAATCAATGACAACAAAAAATTCTGTAGCATAACTCTTACAATACTCATATTTGACACCCTCAGCATTAAGCAATTGGGTTATAGTATAAAATATTTCAAAGCGTTCTGCTAATATTGACGGGTTAAACGATTTTAATAAATTGACCAACGATGGATCATCATTGTCGTCCTTTTTTATCAATCGCGCAATAAGATTGCTTTTTTGATCTAGATATATTTGCAGAGATCTATCGCTACACACCATATCATGAAAAGTTTGCGCTGTAATTTTCCCAGACACAAAACCTAGTAAAATATCATTGGGACTTAAATTATCTGACATCATCGCCTCTCCCGTTTATTATATTATCTAAAATGTGCCACGCATAATGCGCTGTTCTCTCCATTACAATTCTGTCAGAGCGGTCGACATTAAAACCTTTTCTAAAATGAAAATGAACTGGATGCCCGTCATAACCTAATGGTTCACGACCACGTTTTATCATTTCCTGATTGAACATTGTAGTCTTATAAGATTCACTGGTGTCAAGAGGCATAAAACCATGTTTATGATCTCTTAAAACCTCATCCGACAACCTAAAATCGGCTTTTATGTTCAGAAGATGTTGAGTTATAATGCACAGTGCTTTTAGTCGCTCAGTGTTTCGGACAAGATCTAGTGACCTCAAATATTCAAGCATAGAGTCATAGTCCCCTACAACATATGACAAATCTTTTATAGTTGTCAATTTTATCGATGCTAAATAATTTCGGAAATCTGCATTGCTATTTATTTCTGAGCATAGACTCTTACATGAAATCTGGCACTCTACAAACTTTATCAATGTCGCAACTGCTACTCTGTTTTCAGTCATAAATTCGATCCTCTCGGGTTGTTTATACACTACAATATATGATAGCATCATAAATCGTTTTTGACAATAGTTTATTAAATAATTGCTACTCAAGATAAGATTTGTAGTATTAAACATTTAAGGCAGATCACCGAATAAACCTTCCCAGCAATGTTTCTTATCCAGATTTGTTTTCTCACAATTGATATTAGACAATTCCAGTTTGTATGAGAAAATCAGGAATTTGCTTTGTTATTTTACACTTTTTTAGATTTCACATTTAATTAAAAAAAGGATGAAGTTATGGCGCTTTTATGATATAATAATAATCGAGGCGCGAATATGATTAAAAGACAATCTTATTTAAATTTGCTTTTTACCTTTGTAGATATTAAACGTATTAAAGTTTTATCAGGTGTCAGGCGCTCGGGTAAGACGATACTATTGAAACAGATTCAGCAGCATCTTATTGATAATGGCAAAGATGAAAATCAAATTATATATATTAATTTTGAATCGATAATATACAAAAGGTTCTTAGAGGTTAATGCCCTTTATGAACATATTGTAAATACATATAAAAATCTTAATAACAAAATATATTTGTTTTTGGATGGTATACAAAATGTTCTTAACTGGAATGAAATGCTTATTTCACTCCTCGACGATATTGATTGCGATATATATATTGTAGTGACCAATTCAAGTTCGGTTTCTAATGAAATATCGACTCTAACACCAGAAAAGTACATCAGAATTCAAGTTTATCCTTTTACACTTTCTGAGGCAAAAGCGATTACAATCAAAAATGGGAAGTTTATATCGAACGAACGATTATTTAACGATTATCTGCTATTAGGTGGACTTCCAATGCGCTTTAGCAACGATGGGTTACCTTCTGATATGTGGTTAACCGATACTTTCAAGTCAATATTACAAATGGATGTTGTTGAAAGAACTAAAGTCGTTGATTTTGCATTGTTGGATAATTTGTTAAATTTTCTCATGAATAACATCGGTCATGCGTTTTCTATAAATTCAATTGCAAGAACATTTAATATCTTCGGCTATGAGGTTAATGTTGAAACCATTATGTCTACTATGGACTTTATTGAAAGGTCTATGGCTTTAATTCCAGTTCGTCAATACAACTTAAATACTAAATGCTTCCGCAACACCGAGATTAAATTTTACAGTGTTGATTTAGGATTTTGCAATATAATCAGAACGTCAAGTGGAATTGATTATAATAAGTTATCCGAGAATGTTGTTTTCCTAGAACTACTTTCAAGAGGATATGAAGTTTTCTTTATAAAAACAGTTGATTGTGAAGTCGATTTCGTTGCGTTTAAAAATCATAAATGCATCTACGTGCAAGTTTGTTCTTCCTTGCATTCTCCAGATACTATAACGCGCGAATTTGGCAGCCTTTATAAAATCAACGACAACTTTCCCAAATATGTTGTATCTAATGAAACTCATGACTATTCTCGAAATGGGATAATGCATTATAATATTATCAATTTTCTTTTAGATAAATCAATATAGGTGATCAAATGGTTTCACATACTGTTTTGATACGTAGTGGATCGTTTGTTACTCTATTTATTTTTCTAAGCTAAAATAACATGTCGCAGAACAGTTTTCGGCTTTGAAATCTTAACCCGAAGTTCAACGCATCGCAAATTATCAAAATAAAGATTCAATCGGTTTGCGTTAAATGGAAACCTGATATTAAATTGTTAATATTAATATCGTATTAAATTAAAGGTGACTTATGATTAGTAGACATGCCTATTTAAACCAAATTTTACCACTTGTCGATCAGAACTATGTTAAAATTCTGACAGGAATTCAAGATGTAGGAAAATCTGTTTTGTTAAAACAAATACAAGAATATCTCATACAAAATGGTAAAATGCAGAATCAAATCGCATATATAAATTTCGATTCGTTTAGATTTAGAGACATCAAAGATGGAAATCAATTGTATGTTTATCTTATAAATGCACATAAACAAGCAAATGGTAAACTATATATATTTTTAGACGAAATAAAGAAACTTTCACAATG
>JAITLB010000138.1 GCA_031278175.1 Christensenellaceae bacterium | reverse complement strand
AATAAAAATATCCGCAAGTTTCCAAATAACTCTCACGAAAGCCTACATGCGTTTGGAAAATTTGCGTGCCTCTTTTAAATCCTTGACCTTTGTCACATAACATCTGCGTAAGTCGGGTTATAGCACAAGTATATATATATTTGCTATTAAAAAGACCAACTTTAACACTGCTACCTGTGTTGGTAATGAGATTTAATGCAAATGTTATCGTTTTGTCACATGCGTGCAAATGCGAAATAGTGTTAGACCATTTACTGGAAAAATATTTGAATATAACAAACTTAAGTCGTGTGACAAATTGTGGTGCGTTGTGCTGTCATAGGTTTGATGGGATAGCGTGGGCGGAGTGATATACATGCAGAATTAAAGCGGGTTTAAATGTAACTCTTGTAGTAAAAGACTTTGTTACACAACTAAAATTGTGCGGAATAAAACTGCAAATTATCTCTGTATATGTAGCAAGTTATGACTAAATATTGGGCTTAGGTAAAATTTTCGATGCTTAATTTTAAAGTAATTTAGATATTGGAAAATTGAGCGTTAAAAGGTAGAAAAAATGCACTTTAGCGCACTTTAGTAGCATGCGCCTCTGTAATTCAACATTTTTTAAAAAAACTGTAATAATAATCATATTAAGTTTACTTTAACTATTGCAAAACCGCCTAAATTACTGTATAATTACATATGAATATGCTAAGATCGATTTTAGACTTTTCGATTAGTATGTTTGACTGTCAATTTACGTGCAAAATTGAGTAATCTAGGACTGTTAGTTCTGGATCGTGCCTGGAGGAGCAGATGAAATTTCTATGTCTTAGTTATACGGGATACACCGACAAATCTGGCGTTATTGATTTTACAAAAAAATCAGGGCCGTTGTTTGTTTTAGCTGGAGAAGATGCTAGAACTATAAAAGATCTTCTATCGATTGCACTATATGGTACAATGGATGGTAGAGTCACAGTGCCGCATAAAGTGGAATTAAAGTTTGAAAGATCGGGTGTAACGTATAAATTAAAGAGAGAATTTGAAGAGGGTAGTTTCAAAGGTATTGTTTTACTTGAAGTCCAGGATGGAACAGGTCAAGTATACGATAGCGATGATGCTGAATCTATAATTACGAAGTTTGTTGGTTTAGAAAGTAACGGGTTCAACGAATTTTTTATTATAGACAAAGAAACTGTTGGCGATGCACTAACTAGTGATGTTGTTCAACGCGAAAAGTTTATAGACGATCGCATATTTTGTCTGTCTGGCACAAAAGACACGGCTGGCAGAGTGTCGGAATACATAGAGCAGGAGAAGGTCATCAAAGACGCTAAAGCTGCTATTAAAGCAACAACCGAGGCTGATGTCGATCAATGCATTAGAAATGCCGCATTAATTGATGAAAAGATCGAGCTTTTAAAGTTAGAAATTGATGTTATTAATCAACAAATTGCAGCTGCTAAAGAAGGTAGCGGTGCCGCCGGCGAATATACAGAAGCTGTAAAGCGTGCTCATGAACTAATAATTATCAAAGAGCAACTCGATGCAGAAGGGGTCACGGCAAAATCAAGCGAAGAAACAGCTGAATTGTCGCGCGTGTACCTTGAGTTAAAACAAGTTCGGAGTGCACTTGAAGAGCGAACGGAAAAGCTAAATGAATTAAAAGCGCAAGTAGCTGAAGCCAAAAACGAAGCAGATATTGCAAACGAAGAAGCTGAGGAACAGCAACGCATTTTTGTTAAACAAGAAGCACTTATGCGTGAAACTGGTAGCAAGTTCCAAAGCACGCTTAGACTTTATTCGGAGAACCCATCAGCTGCTGAAGCTTATGCGGTAGTGGATGAATATTTTGCTACTGAAGAAGACAAACGCGCAGAATTGAAAGACCTTCGCAACGCAACGATAACCACCCGCAACGAAATAGCTAAATCCATAAAAGATCTAGTTGCAAAGAAAAACGAATTGAAAGTTTCTCCTGAGCGCAAAAAAATAGTTTATGAAGCGGCCCTTTTCGAGGAGTCAGTTAAGCTATTAACAGATGAAATTGTTGCGGCCGAGACACGCCTAGAAGAGTATAAGAAAGAGAAATCTGAAATTGAAGCGCAAAGTGCTCAATATGCTGAAGAACTGGAAAAACTTACAACTGTGCAAAAAGAGATTTTGGCACTAGGTAGCAGTGACGATTTTGCAGCATTAAAAACAACATATGATAATGAGAATAAGAGTGTTGCACAACTTACGGCACGATATTATCAAGTTAATGCTGTCGGTCGCGAATACGAAGAAATTAAAGATAAAATAGAGTCGGCAAAAGCTTCAGTAGAGAGATTCAACGAGAAACTTGCTCTAGCAAATAAAGAAAAAGAAAACGTCCTAATCCAAATGGAAAAAATGGATGGGCGATTAAAACTTCTTTTGGCTAAGCGCGCGGAGTATGAAGGCTTCAACAAGATGCGCGATATCACAGACTCGCTACTTTATGGAAGTCATTGCCCAGTCTGCGATGGATATATCACGTATAAACGCGAATTGCCACAAAAGGACACTAAGCCCCTAGATGCACAGATTCAATCTCAACAAGCCGAGTATGATAAGTTTAATGCTAAGTTATTAGAATTAACGGCGACAATCGGACAACGCGAGGCCGCAGTGAAAGTTGGCATGCAATATGTTGACTCTCTAACAGGCACATTAGAAGCATCTGACGCAAGAGTTGCTGAAGCGCTAGAAAAGAGTCAAGTAGACAATATCGACAATTTAAAGGCGCTATTAGATGAAGCCACTTCAAACGTAGAGATACTAGCTGATTTGATTAGCAAGTATACTGCTAACGAAGTTGAATTACAAAGAGCGTGGGCCGCTGAAAAATATGCAACGACAAGATTAGCAGTGTTAAACGATGAAATTATTGTTTCTGAAAATAATAAACTTGCAGAGTTGTCAAATAACCTTAATGACTTAAGTGCTCAATATGAGGCGGTTGTTGCTGATTTAAATGGTGAAAATCCTAAGGAATACCTTAGCAAGATACAAATAATTGAAACTCAGATTGAAACAATTGATGCTGAGATTGAAGATCAAAACGACAAGCTTGCTGACATCGTTAAAGATATTGATGATATAGATGAATTGTTGTTTGCACTCGACTCTAAAGATCTTAAGACAGATGTCGTGGGCATGACACTAACATATCCTCAAACTATAGTAAAAACCATTGCTGACACACTTCTCAAACTTCAAGAAGAGGAAGTTTTAAATCCAATAGATCTAACTAGTATCGAAGAAGAAGTTAAGGAGAAATTCAAGAAGGCCGCAGCAGCTACTACTAAATATAAAGAGCTTGAGGATGGATCAAATAAGATTGAAACAGAACTGCTTGCTGAAATTGCTGAAAATGAAAATGCGTTTACAACATTAAGGAGTGCTTTCAACGACCGTGGCATAAACAACGAGCAAGATGCGGTAAGATTAAGTGAGGATTCTGCAGAGTTATCAGAGTACAGACGGAGAGTAGAACTATACGAAATCGAATACGAAGAGACAGAGCGCGCTATTGCAATTGCAGAAAAGCGTGTTATGGCAGACGCTGACGCATTAGACGGTGTTGTAGATTTAGAGATAAAACTGTCTGAAATCCAAAAGGATTTGGTTGATTTAGCAAAAGCGCGTGAAGATGAATTGAAAGGCGCAGAAGAAGCAAAAGCCAGAATAGCAGTTTTAAAGGTTCTAGATGATAAGTTGAAGAGTATTCAAGCTCTAAAAGATGATCTTAAGGCAATAGCTGCTAATATATCCGAGAATGAGGTCTCTTCAAAAGACTTTGCTGTGACAGTGTTACAAATCGCAGTAAAATATGTCAATGAATGGTCTTCAGGACGGTATGAACTTGTTGTCGATGAAATGGGAGTTAATCTTATTAATGTTGAAAAGGATTCCGAGGTTGATTCACTTAAGTACACAACCGAAGAAACAACTCTTATAAACTTAAGTGTTACGATGGCATATGGTGATGCTATCGCTGCTCTGTTAGGTGTAGCAGTTCCGCGACTCTTGCCATGGCCGTCAGTAGACATTTTAAACGAGACTATTGCGGTGGTAGCACCAGCTGTCGATGATAAAAACATCATTCTCTTGATTGAAAGAGACGAGGATGCCGCCGTGCTGGAAAAAATATTTGCAAACATAGCATAGTATTTAGAGGTACAAGAAAAGATCTTGTACAAAAACTTCAGTTGGGCATGTTCCAACACAAAAGCGTAGAAATTAAACGTGCGCACATATGGATTATTAACGCAATAAATAGAGACTAGCAAATTAATAAAGTTTGTTAGGCTCTACAAAATTGCGTTTTTAATTTGTGTGCGTTGATTGTAGCACAAACTACACGGAGTGAAATGAGAAAATTAAGAATAATAATTATGGTTAGGTGCGCCGTAATTGCAGCGATGTATTTCACATTGACTTATTCAGTAGCGCCAATAGCTTTTGGGCCTTTGCAATTCAGACCTGGCGAAGCACTTACGCTGTTGCCACTGCTATTTCCAGAGTCCATTTTGGGTATAACCATCGGTTGTTTTTTAGCCAATGTTTTTTCACCATATGGATGGTATGATATGTTGTTTGGCACATTAGCAACTCTTATTGCTGCTATAATGACTTATACGATAGGTCGCTCACTTAAGACAAAGAAGGTGTCTATAAAAGCTTTGTATGGATCGATACCACCAGTGCTTGTCAACGCGCTGATGTTGCCGTTGATATGGTTGTTCTTTTCGAGCGATCAGTTGTACTTATATAATTTCATAACTATATTTGCTACACAGACGGGTGTAATTTTATTTCTTGGTGTGCCATTAGTAGTGGCTTTAAGCAAGATTAAGATTTTTTCGGTAAAGAAAATGCAGAACTGAGCTTGCAGCTTAAAGATTTAATTGTGGTTTTTTCTTATCGCATAATCTTTGCTCAGCGGTGAGGTTGATAAAAATTTGACAAATATTGCATATGCATCTAGTACTGCTTAATAATTGTTGCTATTAAACGATCTTGATAGTATAATTTACTTTGCTTTTTGTTGCAAATTTATCAAAGCGAATGCGGTATATGATGGCAAGAAGTTATTTAGCTTTCGCGCTTAAATTGAAAGCAGTTTGATATTTACGTATCAAAGTTGTATACAAATTTACTTAATATATATAAAAAAATTGTAAGGTGTTAAATGAAGACAAGATGGTATAAAGACGCTGTTTTTTATCAAATATACCCTAGGAGTTTTAAGGACTCTAACGGTGATGGTATTGGAGATATAAGAGGTATAATCGAAAAAATAGATTATATTAAAGGCTTAGGTGTTAATGCGGTTTGGTTGTCACCAGTGTACAAATCTCCAAATGACGATAATGGATACGATATATCCGATTACAGGGATATAAACCCTGAATTTGGAACGTTAGATGACTGGAAAGAGATGGTAGCAATTATGCACGAAAATGGCATTAAAATTGTTATGGATTTAGTTGTTAATCATTCTTCCGATGAGCATCCATGGTTTCAGGAAAGCCGAAAAAGCAAGGATAATCCTTATCGTGATTATTATATATGGAGAAAGGGTGTAGGGAAGAAACCTCCCAATAATTGGTCATCACGGTTTGCGGGATCTGCGTGGAAGTATGACGAACTCACCGATGAATGGTACTTACATCTATTTAGTGAAAAACAACCTGATCTAAACTGGGCTAACCCTGCTGTCAGACGTGAAGTCATCGATATATGCAACTATTGGTTTGAATTAGGTGTAGACGGCTTCAGATGCGATGTTATAACCTATATAAGCAAAGCAGAGGGATTGCCAAAGGGTAAGTTTAATCCAGTGCTACGTGGCGATGAGCATTTCGTTGCAGAACCTAAGATTCATAATTATTTAAATGAGATTAATAAAGAGTCATGGAGCAAGTATGACTCTATGATAGTAGGCGAAGCCGCTGGTCTTAAACTTGAAGATGCTTGTTTGTTAATAGCCGAAGATCGCAACGAGATGGATTCCGTAATTCAGTTTGAGACAGCATTAGTAGATCTCAAGATGAATGTATTTCCAACAAAGTTAAACTTACGCAAATTCAAGAAAATTCAAAGTGCTTGGCAAAATTTACCAGAGGGATGCTGGAATACTCTATTTTATGAAAATCATGATCAACCACGGTCGATATCAAGATATGGAAATGCTGATGGCCCATATCGAAAAGAACTGGCAAAAATGCTGGCAGTGTCGTACATGATGTTGCGTGGCACACCATATATTTATCAAGGGCAAGAGATTGGCATGTCTAATATCGCGCTAAAGCCTGACGAATATGCTGATATTATGACTAAGAGAATATTTGATACAGTAAAAAAGTATTTCCCACCATTATATCCACTTGCTGTAAAAATTATGAAAAAGGTCGCACGTGATAATGCAAGAACTCCGATGCAATGGAATGGATTAGCACATGCTGGATTTTCAGATGTTTCGCCATGGTTTAAGATTAATCCTAATTTTGGTGATGTTAATGTCGTAATTCAAGAGACTAACCCAAATTCCATTCTTATGTTTTATAAAAAGATTGTAGAATTCAGGAAAGGAAACGAAATAATAATTAATGGCGAGTACAAAGAATATTTCCCTAATAACCGTTCATTATACGTTTTTGAGCGATCACTGAAACAGAAGAGATACATTGTAATTTGCAATTTCAAAGAACATAGTGTAAATTTGAATGCTATTGATTTGCATGCCATGAACGCACAATTAGTTCTAAGCAATTATCCCAATTCGACACAGTCTTTCACAAATGGAATGACGCTCCGACCTTACGAAGCCGTTATATACTATATCGAAAGCTAATTAAATCACCGAAATTCAGGTAAGGCTTCTATGTGTCTATTCGATAGTGCTTTACTCGCATAAGCCCCAAATGCCTGAATGGGCAAAAGATGATTTTGCTCTAGACTGGTTTTGATAGTATGAAGTTTCATAAATTCAATTTATATTAACAATTTGCTTTTAAGTTAAGCAATGTAGTGTTACAATTTCAGATCCACTTATGATGGTACATTTGCGAAAGTTTGTATTGTATAATTTTAAGTGGATCTCATCGATTATTTAGAGCGGTATTGAACATGTTTGACAAATTGCGCCGACGCTTTTTATATAGCATCTTGATCGTCTTTATAGTGTTTACTTCAGTCACTATGGGCGTGTCTTTTGGTGTAATTGCAACCACGCTGTATAATTATTACGCAAACGCTGCTGATAGCAGATTAGCGCGCGGTGTTAAAAATTGCAACTATTATGTCGACTCTATGCGCCTTTCTGCGTTAAATATAGCCCAAGATGAGGAGTTTTTGTCGCAATTGCAAGACGGTGAAGAGGCATATATAATTAGCAAATTGGATTATCTATGCAATTATTCATTAGATATAAGCGGTGTCACTGTATACACTCTAAGTGATCAAATTTATTCATCGTCACGCATCTCAAATTTGCCAACTTTAGCTGATTTATCTAACGATGAATTAATCTATACATTCATACATACCGATGCTATGGATGTATTTTCCTTTAGGAAAGAGAGTATTTTTAAAACATTTGACGCAACTGGATATTCCGAAGAATATGGAATAATTTCGTATCTCTGCAAGTTATATACTAAAGATGAGCATCTATTAGGATATATGTTGACAGACCTGATGCCATCGGTATTGTATGATTTTTTTCAGTCGAATAAAAACGATGACATGTTTGATGATATTGTTTCGTTTATAGGTTACGGTGAACATGAACTTTTTCTCACTTCTACTAATATCGATACAGCTTCATATGCAACAAGCTCAGCTAACCGCACATTTACAAAAGATTGGAAATATATGATTATTTGTTCGCAAATATCGGGTAATGGTAAAATAATATACTTAATCCCGCTACGTTCGTATCTAGTCGATATAAGCGGCATAGCAGCCTTATTTATTGCTTTGATATTGATTTCATCTTTTGTTGCATACCTTTTTACAGTGCGACAAGTTAATGGTGTGTCTAATAGATTAAACGCGCTACTCAAAAAAATGAATGAAAACTCATAAGTTATCTATTATATCATTTGCGTGCATATAATAGAATATGGATTATACG
>JAITLB010000132.1 GCA_031278175.1 Christensenellaceae bacterium | reverse complement strand
CTCATGCCCAAAGCGCAGACCGAAGCTAAAATAAAAGAGCTTGTCGCAAAATACGGTTTTCATACGGGCACGGAGGATATGCCGTCCGTTTTAGAAAATATAATCGACAACCTCGCGGTTTTTTACGAGGTATCTAAGCAGGCGGCTAAAATACGGTTCATCGGACTCGGATATCCCGAAGCGAACTCGGTTTACAATTTCACGGACGGTTGCTTTTTAATTCAAGCGAGGTTTCGCTTGCCGCCGTATATAACGAATACGAAAATAACGGAGAGTTCAAAGCCCTTTTCGATATGGGGCTTTTTTGCAACGTAGAGGGTTACCTTGTCATCAACGCGCCAGAATACCGCGAACTCGGCAAAGAGGGCGACTACGTTTTAGCGGAATACGCACGCGAGAACCTCGATGAATGCACGATGAAATTCTCGTATAACATCGCCGAACAATTCGAGATTAACACTATTACAAAACCAATGGGGCCTTTTCGCAACGTAGAGGGTTACCTTGTCATCAACGCGCCAGAATACCTCGAACTCGGCAAAGAGGGCGACTACGTTTTAACGGAATACGCACGCGAGAACCTCGATGAATGCACGATATAATTCTCGTATAACATCGCCGAACAATTCGAGATTAACACTATTACAAAACCAAATAGAAACAGCAACAAAATGCTTGCAATTTTACAAGAAAATGATATAATTGTAGTATGGAAAAATGAAGAAATTAGCGACCTGCGAATCACGCGGGATGGGGGGCCATGTCCCACTTTCATTACTATTTGTGCCGCCGACTTGGCATCTGAATGGAGTTTTATATGGATTTAGGATTACGCAACAGAGCGGCAATCATCACAGGCACGAATAATCCTCAGGGCATAGGCGCGACAACAGCGCTGGCTTTCGCGCGTGAGGGTGTGCGCCTTGCGCTTATTTACAAGAAAATCCCGCACAAATATGATGAAAGCAAAGCAGGATCCGATGGATTTGACCGCTATTTCAAAGCCAACAGCGGAGACATGACGGAAGTTGAGAAACAGTTACAAGCGTTTAATGCCGAATATTTTGTTTTGGAGAGCGATATTTCAAATGAACGGAACGTCCAAGAGATTTTTGACCGCGTGATCATGCGCTTTGGCAAGGTGGATATTCTTGTAAATAATGCCGCCGCTGCGGATGACGGAGACAATGATACAATCGAAACGATAACGCAAAGCGTAATTGACGGCACATTTGCCGTGAACGTCAGGGGAACGCTCTTGATGACCCGCGAATTTGTCAGGCGGCGCGGTGACTATGGCCGCGTAATAAATATTTCAACCGACGCGGCGCAGGCTTTTCCTGGCATGCAGATTGCTTACTCCGCAAGTAAGGCGGCAATAGAAGCGTTTACGCGAAATATTGCGATAGGCATCGGGAAATACGGCATAACCGTAAATTGCGTTGCGCCTGGTCCGACACAGACCGGCTGGATTGACAACGAATTGACCAACGCTGTCGTTCCAGAAATTCCTCTCGGCAAGTTGATTAGACCACAGGAAATAGCGGAAACAATTGTGTTTCTTGCAAGTGAACGTGCGGCGATGGTTACGGGGCAAGTCGTCAAGGTTTCAGGAGGGCACGCGCTGTGAATGTTGTTTTCAGAGTCGAGGATACATATGAATACTAATTTTGTAAACTTAACAACAGAAAATCTTAACGATGAGCGCATATGCTGCATTATCCGCAGCAAAAAGTTTCATTTGGAGTTGGAGTGCCAACCTTAAGTGCAAAAAATCTCTATAAATAGGATTTTTGCACTTAAGGTTGGCAGCCCAACCATCTATTTGAAAACAGCACGCTACCAAAGCCGAACGCGCCCAAATGGCAACCGTACGCGCCTATCGTGCAGTCGGCAAGCGTAAGCGAGGGTTTGTCTGAGCAAATCATACAACCATCGGACGGATCGGAAACAAACGCTTCTTCCAACCTTTTTTTAGACCCTAAAAGGTTGACAAATTGGGGTATATCGGCGAGGTGTTTGCACTACAAACATTTTAAGCTCTGTAGATGACAACGCTACTTTGTAAAAGAGTCTAACACAGACTAAAAGATTAACATTTAAACCACCGCGCGTAAATATTGCAACAATTAAATGCCTGGGTGCAAATGTTGCTGCTAGACTTATTTAGTTAGGCGCACGTTTATCATCATGCAAGTGCAAAGATCAATTAGACATTTATTATTATAACTAAGGCAGAGCATACGTTTTGATAGTATTTGACAAGAAGGCATCTACGATTGGTTTTATATCAACTCGATTTTTAGAAAATGCCCCACATAGCGCGTCTTTACTAGCAATTTTGTAGCGGTTGTTCAAATAGTAGTACTTAAGTGCTTTTTCAAATTTCTTTGTTCCAGCATATTCATATATCAAGTCAAAAAGGAAAGAACCTCTATAATATACTAGCATAGAATACTCATAGTTTCCTGCATATTTGTAAATAGCTCGATCAATTGATTGGTCATAATCAGGCTCATACGAGATTTTGAGTCCGATAAACGCATCATATGCCTTTTTAGATGCCATTCTTCGCGTTTCAAATACAGTTGGACCGTTTGTCTTCAGATAATAGTAATCAGTTAAAAACGTGGTCAAGGATTCGTCCAACCACGCACAATTTATGGTGTCATTTCCTACAATACAACCAAACCATTGATGTATTGTCTCGTGCACGATAATATCTGGCTTTTTAGTTGCTTTTGCCGATACAAAGACTAAATTCGAATATTCCATGCCACTGTAATAGAATGATGTTTCAACTATAGAAAATTTGCTATATGGGTATTCACCTAGGATTTCACTAAAAACACTAAATACTGAGGACGCTAAATTAAGATGTTCAACGGGGACTACATCGCTTTTATGATAATAAAGTAGTTCGATATTGTTGATTAGTTTGCTTGTTTGTATAAAGTCGTAGCAAGCAACAATTGCAAAGCTTCTAAGATTATTCCCGCGTGACAGTGTTAGAGTATGTTCACTTTCAGATTTAGTTTCGATGCTGTCACCGCTCGTTGCAAGTATTAACTCGCTTGGATGAATTATATTGACAGTGTAATTTGCAACACCATTATAAAACGGATCACCCACGCGTGAGTAATTATCAATACGATAATTGCCATTGTCGCACATGGCTAAAACTGGAATAATGCTACCGAGATTTAAGTAACCATCGGATAGACCAAAACGCAAATTAGAAGATGGAACTTTAAAAGTGCCTTTAATGGTTATGTTAACCACACTACCATTCTCAACAGGATGAGGCAATATGATTTCTAAAGCAGTCATATTGCTATGCTCTTTAACTTCAACAAGGTTGTCATCAAAATACGCACTTTCTAATTCAAACCCACCATATTCTTCTAGTCCTATGAAATATGCTTTCTTTGGTGCGTTTTCTCTATATGCATTTGCATAAACATTTAACACCATACTTGAGATGCTTGTATTGCTGACTATTTGTGTCTTTATTGTCTCAGTCATAGAAACCGACTTTAAATCATCGGCTATTGTCATTGTGATGTCATAACTATCAGCATGTTCAATATTGGAGTTGTCCAGAACACATGATGTCAAAATGATTAGCAACCCACAGAGTAGCACCGCAAATGTAATTAAGATTTTCAATTTTATACTCCTATAGGCGGGATGTAAATATATTATATTAGAATATGATATGCTACAATTTGCTGTTTTATTATGATAATAGTAAATATTTTGCTTAGGGTAAGTGCCATTTCGTAGTTTGCTCATTGAGCGTTAATAGTTGAAGCTCAAAAAAAGACTAACATAAAAAGTTTAGACAAAAATCCGTTTACTAAATATTTGCTTTTTTGAGGTTTGAAAAAATTTATTTACATAACAAATTTTTTAATGCTATAATATGCACGGGTCAAGCGACCCTGAGAAATAAAATAAGCTCATAATTTTCCCCCTTATCATAGCTAAAAGAATCGAATTAAAAATTCGGTTCTTTTAGCAGTTTATAGACACTTTTTTTAAGTTTTAGTTTGAATTTTTTTACACAGCAATTAAGAGAAAATGGAAACTAATGTTTTATTAATTCATATCGATTTATGTTTAAATCCGCGAGAGTAGCACGCAATAATTAAGCGATCGTAGAACAATTGCAACTGCAAAATTTGCATGCTAAGATATTCGATGAGCAAATTACAATTGTTGATCGAATAACTTAATAGATTTGCGAATTTGAATGAAAGTGATAATAGTCTTTATTGATACAGACGCAATTTCCCAGATATGAGTTTACAATCTAAAATTTTCTCACTTAACACTTCCCCATCTATTTCTATTTTGCCAGTATCAAGCACCTCTACTAGGATTTCTTTTGCTTTTAAAGTTACAGTTGCTGGATTACTTAGATGTTTTCCTTTTAAAAATTTTAAAAGCAGTGGTAATACTTGACGTTTAGGTATTTCGTTAACGTAAACGAGATTGAAGTAACCATCAAATGGATCTGACAGCGGTGAAATAGGCATTCCGCCACCGATACATGTACCATTTGCGATTGTAATTAAAAATACGCTTTTCTCTGTAACTTCGTCATCAATAGTAAAGCGCACTTTGTGAAATTTCAAGTGCAGCAATGTGTCTAGCAGTGCGACATAATAGCGAATTTTGCCTTTAAATTTTTTCAATGAAGCGTAACGCACTAGAACATCAACGTCCATTCCTGCTCCAGCACAGTTTATGCAACGTCTGTTTCCGTTAATTTCAATATAGTCTGCGTAGTTAGGATTGTTTTTTAATATTACATCTAGTGCTGTAAGTGTGTCGGTTGAAAGTTTAGAAGCGCGAGCATAATCATTGCCTGTTCCGCATGGTATATAGCCTAACGTAATTGTATCAAAATTGGTGATACCTGTGAGTGCCTCGCTAAATGTCCCATCACCTCCCATAATAATGACCTCAGAATGTTCTTTTTGATTGAGTTCTTTGATTATTTCGGTAGTATGTCCAGCGTAATTGCTCATGTGGACGGTATAAGCAATACCCTTTTGGGATAGTGTCGATTCTACTAGCTTGAGTTTGTCAAGACTTTTGCCAGATGATGATACTGGGTTTATAATTATATCAAACATATAAAATTCTGCCTTCAAAACTCAGATCGTGATGTTGTAAAAGTTCTTATTAAATTGAGTTTTGGTTTAAGTTTCTACATTTTGTCCCCGCTTTTAAATTTGCCAGGCAACCTATTTGCTATCATCTTGCCATTCATTTGTAGGAAAGATGCAATGTAGATAACTCATCATTAATTTTACAAGAAATATTTGAAGTTGTCAAATAAATACTTAATAATGGATAGCACTTCATTTAGTTTTAAAAGACGAACCATAATTTTGACAAATAGTATTAACTAACAAATCGATACGAATGATTTAAAAATGTAAATAATATAGTGCTTGATGTGATATAATTATAGTATGAGATGCTTGTTAGTAATTAACATGTCATGCGGGAATGCTCAAAAAGTGCTCAATAATCGTATCTTGTATAATCTGCTTGCTGAGAAATATGGGATTGTTGAGAAAATTATCATTTCCGAATATGATAAGGAAAATTTTGATTTTGCTGAGGTGTGTGCAAATTATGACGCACTAGCAGTATGCGGTGGTGATGGCACTTTTAATAGTGCTATTAATGCAACGCGGAACTTAGATATTGATTTGATTTACGTACCCTGTGGGACCTTAAACGATGCTGCACATACTCTACGATCCATAGAATTTGAAGGTTTAACAGATCTCAGCGATCGACGTATCAGACAAATTGACTTAGGCGAGATAAATAATACATTATTTACGTATGTTGCTGCCTGTGGCACTTTTACCGCCATCGGATATAAAGCCAAATCGAAATCAAAAAAACTACTTAAACGTATTATATACTATTTGCATGCAATAAAGGAGTATAGACTAGCACATATAAAAGCCAGAATTGATTTGCCTGATAAGACTCTCGAAGGTGAATACACATTAATAATGGTTGTAAAGTCGAAATATGTATTTGGATTAGGGTTTAATAAACTCTACAAACACAATAGCGGTACAGGACATTTGTTGCTTATAAAGACACCTAAAGGTTTGTTCAAATTGATAAAAATGTTTTTGCTGTTTTTTAGGGCATTCTTCATTGGCTTCAAAACACAATTGGACACAAAAAATATTAAATTCATAGAATTTGAAAAGGTGAGCATTCAGTTAGAATCACCAGAGCAATTTTGCGTAGACGGTGAAGAATTACAACTTGATGGTCGCAATGATGTAGGTTTTTATAAAAAGGCAGTAAGGATCTTTATACCTTAAAAATTTACCTGCTCTTTTCTAACGCATACGCGGCAGAAAAGAGCAGGTAGCAATATAGCGCACATCGGTGTAGAAGAAGTAAAATCTAGTTTAAGCGCAATATTTAGTATATTATTAATGTTTGCTCTAAATTAGGCACTTGTGGCAGGTTTCATGAATTTTGCATAATCTATACCCAGACCGTATACTCCACCACATTCATTAATAATCGCGTTGACTTGAGCATATGTTGATTTGTCAGCCCAATCTCTTTGGAATTCGAGCATGAGACTTTGCCATGTTATAGGCACCACACCGCGTTGTATCATGCGCCGCAGTGCTGCTTTATGTGCATCGTCAGATGCGCCAGCACAAGCGTCTACAACGACATAAACCTCATAATTATCCTGCATTGCTGATAATGCAGGGAATGTCACACACACTTCAGTCCATAATCCAGCGATTATGAGTTTCTTTTTTGACGTATCAGCTACAGCTCGTTTAACACGTACATCTTCCCAGGCATTTAGTGTAGTTCTGTCTATTGGTCGCGCATCGGGAAGTGTGGTGAGTATTTCCTTATAAGCTGGTCCTGCAAAACTATTTGCTGTGACGGTCGTGACTATTACTGGGACGCGGAATACGGATGCGGTTTTAACTAAACCTTTAACGGCATTCATAACCGTTGAACGCGCCATGCCTTCTACTCCAAAATACATTTGCGGTTGATGATCAACGATGAGCATTACGCATTCGCCAGGATCGAGTAACACCTTTTGATAATTTCTCATAATTTACCTACCTCAACTCAATTGAGTCAAATTCGATTTACAACATTTAAGTTGTTAAGATTATATAATTATTACCAAGCGCCTCCAAAATATACATTGGTGCAGACCACTTAGCACACCACTTGAATACGCACACGTATATAATTGATATCCTAAATTCCTGCAGTTATGCCATATAGGTAACAACGCAAATGCTTTAAAACTGTGAATATTATTGTTAACATCGATTAAATCTAATATTTTATAATTAATTGTAAGAAGGTTTGTATACGTAAGTAGCACATTTATTTGATGCGCATAATATACAATTTAAAAAAGCATCTAACGAAGAGAAAAATTTATATTTTTGCCAATATATGATAGAGTATTAGATTTGTTTGGAATTGGTAACGATGTTCTGAACCTTAAAAGCGAGCATTGCTATCAGTGCGCAAACACTGCGTGAATCTAGGATGTTAAGCAAGTCAAGATACAACAAAGTGTTAATTAATTATTATTCCTATATCAACAAAAACAAAAGTTAAAATATGTAAAATGACAAATTAATTTTTAATCCATTTTGCATATAATTCTAGATGATATGCCATCATTATATCGTTGTCAAAATCCCATTCGTTTTCACACTCTTTTTCTGTAAACCAGCCCATAAATGTTTTCCCAACTTCTATAGGTTGTGGCACAGTTAAAATTTTATCACCTAAATCTATGTCATCTATGCAATGAACATCAGTATAGGATCTACTGTTTAGGTAGAATGTAACATTTGCAGGTCGAGTATATGACCATTTACTCTTAAAAAATCTGTCAGCAGAGGATGGCGGGACGAATATCGGAACAGAGCGAAAATTATATGGCGCTAAGTAAGTTTTATTGGTGTTCAAAATGACCTTCTCTAAGCATAGGAAAAGCTCATCATGCTTGTAAATATACAGACCAGCAGGCAAGAATAATTTTCTCGCTTTTGCTTCTGCCATATTAGAGCGATTTTCCATGAAACCAGAATATCCTAATCTGTCCACTTTTAAACCATTTATTTGTGCTGGAATAATTAATTCCTCTTGATCCAATCCTTTTGCAGTCAAGCCGCAAACCTGAACTCTTATTTCACTGGTGCCAAATG
>JAITLB010000265.1 GCA_031278175.1 Christensenellaceae bacterium | reverse complement strand
ACTATTTCGAACAAAGGATTTTCCAATATAAACAGAGTAAATGCATTTCATAGCATAATTAAGCTACGCAATAAAATAGCTCGAGGATTCGCGACAAAATACTTGAATCGATATAATGCTCTGTTCGAAAGATTATACAAAATGAATAGTGATTTAGCAAATGAAATCTACAATGAGCTGTGTGATGGAGAACATCTATATTTCAGTGTAAAAGCCGTAAAAACGCATGAATTATTGCAAATTTAGCTCATCACAGCTAGGTTAAGTATAGCCTTAATTTAATCCTTATTTTCACGGACATATTTCCAGATGCAAATTACATGTTCACAGGCAAGGCGCCGCCTATGGCATGGGCTAATATACTGGCTAATGCACTTGGATATAGAAACAAATTTATACGCTCATATTTTCTTTTGGTGCTTGGGTACACACTGCTTACTACTATTGCGTTCTTAATTCACAAATGTATTGACAAAAAATTCACTCACGTGAGTTGCGTGTAGAAACAAACTTTGCACATACTAAATATAAAGTTTTACTTTCATTATTCAAAATTTTTGATCCCTCATTAGAGTTTCGCTTTTACTCTAAAAGCACAGATTCTGCTATATTCTTGACGCTAATGAGTGTTTATTGTACATAAATTCATGGATATGTTTTCAAAGTATTACTATTTATTTGCTTTATTTTGCTTAATATGTTATTTTATACACATGCAAAGCCACTAGTTGGCAAGGAGTCATTTATATGGAAAAAAACGATCTTTTATACGAGGGCAAAGCAAAAAAAGTCTATTGCACAACACAGGCAGATGCTGTTGTTGTTCAATACAAAGACGATGCAACTGCTTTCAACGGATTGAAAAAAGGAACCATAATAGGTAAGGGTATAGTTAATAACAAGTGTTCTAACACACTGTTTTCAATGCTAGAGAAAAACGGCATTGAAACGCATTTAATCAAAGAGTTGTCAGACACGGAAACGTTAGTAAAAAAAGTTCAAATAGTTCAAATAGAAGTTATAGTTCGCAACATCGCTGCTGGCAGTCTATCAAAGCGGTTAGGTATTTTAGAGGGCACACCGCTAAAAAATACGGTTTTAGAGTTCTGCTATAAGAACGATGATTTGGGCGATCCTATGATAAATGATTATCATATTGCTACAATGTCACTAGCAACCCCAGAAGAATTAGAAACAATAAAAGAACAAAGCTTCAAAATAAACGATCTTTTAAGGGCATACTTCAAAAATTTAAATATAGATCTCATAGATTTCAAACTCGAGTTTGGTCGATATAATGGTCGGATTATTTTAGCAGATGAAATATCACCAGATACTTGCAGATTCTGGGACATCAAAACACGAGAAAAACTCGATAAAGACCGCTTTAGACGTGATCTTGGTAATGTTGAAGGTGCATACGCTGAAATATTACGTCGTTTAACTGAGGGCAAATAAAGCATGCCAGATAAATATATAATTGTACCCGAGCGCGAGTTCGCGCCACACGAAGAATGTGGTATTGTTGGAATAATATCTAATACCGAAAAAGAACTCGCACGCGATATTTATTATGGATTGTTCGCGCTTCAGCATCGAGGTCAAGAAAGTGCAGGGATAGCAGTTCAATATAACAATGACGCTATAGCTTATTACAAGAACATGGGTTTGGTAAGTGAAGTTTTCGGAGCCGATGAACTACAATTATTACCCAAAACATTTGCTGGAATAGGTCATGTCAGATATAGCACAACAGGATCAAGTAATGTCATAAATGCGCAACCTGTTGTTTTTTATGGTAGACATGGAAGAATGGCAATCGCTCATAACGGAAATATTGCAAATGCGCTGGTCATAAAAGAGAAAATGATTAGAGCGGGACACATCTTTCAAAGCTCAGTAGATAGTGAAGTTCTTGCATCTCTTATAAACTATTATGGAGCTGAAGACATAACAACTGGCATACGCAAAGCTTGCGAAGAGTTGGTCGGGGCTTATGCTCTAGTTTTAGTTGCTGAAAATAAACTGTTTGCAGCACGCGATCCACAGGGTCTCAAACCGTTAGTACTGGGCATCCGAGGCGATGATTACGTATTCGCTAGCGAATCGTGCGGATTAGATGCAATGGATGCAACAATGATTCGCGATGTCGAACCTGGCGAGATAATAATGATAGAGCGTGGCAATAAAATTACGTCCTCGCATATGTCGGGGATAATGCGCCGATCGTGCATCTTCGAATATGTATATCTTGCGCGTAGCGATTCAATTATCGATGGTGTTGGTGTGTATGATGCGCGCTACGAGTGTGGCAAACAATTAGCATCTCTTCATAAAATTGATGCAGATATTGTAGCAGGTGTTCCTGACTCCGCACTTGTTTCGGCTAGAGGATACAGTGATATTAGCGGTATTCCTTACGTTGATGCATTGGGAAAAAACAGGTATATAGGCAGGACATTCATTCAACCAACGCAATCAATGCGTGAATCTGCCGTTAAAATTAAGTTAACTGCTTTTAAAAATAATATTGCAGGGAAGAGACTAATACTCATAGAGGATTCGATTGTTCGTGGCACTACATGCAAAAAAATAATACACTTATTAAGACAAAGTGGTGCTAAGGAAATTCATATGCTTGTGGCCTCTCCTGTTGTAAAGTACCCTTGCTATTTTGGTGTTGACATGGACACTAGAGAGCAATTAATCGGTGCTTTCCGAACAGAAGAGGAAATATGTAGTGAAATTGGTGCTGACAGTCTACACTATATTCCTCTCTCTAATCTGACTCTTGCCTGTAGAGGTACAGGTACGACTTACTGTAAAGGTTGCTTTGACGGTAAGTATCCACTTGATGTTGAACAATACTATTGTAGAAAAGAAGGTCTAGAGTAACTACAATACGCAATCACTTATTGTTGTTATCTTTTTACCTTAAAAGGACTAAACATGGCGATTAAGCTCAACGGTAAAGACTTGCCTAAAATATTGTTTCCAACCACGCGTGCGCGTTTGAGGGAAATAGGTTATGAAACTTATCATAGTCGATTAATATCTGGCATCTGTAATATCCGTTTTGACAAACTTGCTCCGTCATATTCAACTATTGACGTGTTCAAGGCATCAAACAACAATTCTAAACCGACTGTGTTTTATGTATCATCTACCGAAACATCAAAAAAGGATCGTATGAGGCGCGGCTTATCGCATTTTATAGCGCGAGATGGATTTGATGTAATTGCTCTAAGATGTGGCATACAATTCCCACGTAATGTTGTTGAATGTCTAAATGCTCTAGAGTGGATACAAAACAATAAAAGCAAACTAGGAATAGACTTCTCAAAGGTTATTTTAGCAGGCGACTCTATAGGAGGATTTGCACTATTTTCTCTTGTTACTGCAATGTCAAATCCGAATTATGCAGCACTGTTAGGAATAAAACCATTCACTCTTAATATAGTGGCCGAAAGTTACTTTTGTGGATTGTTTGACATTCCACGACTATATGATGCAGCAAACACTAGGCGTGATCAGAGGTTGATTAATAAAATGTTGAGGAAATTTCCAATAGACTTTGCTGAAATTAAAAAATCAACAATCCCGACCGCGCTTTCACCTACTGCTTACATGATGGAAACGCGTAGCCCGATTTTTGTCACGCACACCGATTTTGACAAATTATATGCTACACAGGGTCTTTATCTAATTAGAGCTATTCATGCAACGAACTCGCCATATTATGAAGTGCGAGCTATTAAAGCAGCAATGAAACATAATTGGCAACTAAATATCAAAGACAATTTTGGCAAATCTGTATTAATGTGCTTTGGTGAATTAATGGATATATTCATCAAAGTGATTTGGATTTATTGAGGAAATTTCGAGAACTAACGAAATTCTGATGGCTTTCTTAGGATGGCAAATACAGTTTCCACAGGAATTAATTTCATTAATAATATTTTCAGGCGGATTATTTTTAGAATCGAATGTCTCACTTGTTTTCACAAAGCGAGAAAACAGATCGCTTCCAAATGACGCAGTCCGAACTCCGTAAATCCGACTTTTATCTACATTCACCACCTTCCTATAAAATATGGATGCTTTAATGCGAATAGCACTTCAGTTTCTTTCACAATCTACCCTAATCCTCTTTGAACCTAATTGGAATTTCACTTGACTAAAGTAACTCTTAAGTCAGTGCTCAAAGAAATGAAGCCGTTCTATACTGAAACAAGAAAGTGTTTTAGTCCCTTTGTCGACTTTTTGAAAGATGTACGTTTACAGCAGCTCTTCAAAGATACGCATGATTAAAGTGAAC
>JAITLB010000235.1 GCA_031278175.1 Christensenellaceae bacterium | reverse complement strand
TGACAAAGAAATTGCAACAATAGACCTCGCAGAATAGTTTGATAACAGAAATTTGTCAACTGCCGTAACGAATTATGTTAAACCTCAACATGTAATTGACTTTATAAACTCACCAACTAGGAAATACAACTATTAAAAGAGATTACATTGGGATATATATCAGTGCACAAATTGACGCAGCAAAACTGGTTACGCAACGAGTGCAATTTTCAAAGATTCAAGCAGCGGCATGTTTTCAGAAACGCACAATTCGACTGTTGTGTCTCGGTATCATTTTTATGACACAGGACATTTAATCTGCGTTAGGGGTAAATAGTGTGTAGCGCATCTCAATCAGCAGAGGTGAAATGCTGCAAATTTTAGTGTTTTTTGCTATATTTACAGGTATGAGATTATACCAATAGAGGACTATTTGCGCAACAGATTTGGATTCAAGTTCTTCTTTTTTCAGTCGAATACGCGTAAAACGACTGGCTACCAGATTTTATTGCTATAGTGTATATCTGTTTAGGTGGTAGAGTCTCTAGGCGAAGTTTAATATTGTTATCAAAAATAGCGTAAGCTGTGCCCGCGTTGTATATAACATCTTTTACTACAAGAGTTGTGCCACTATCAGATTCAACATATTGACAAGACATGAAATATTGAGAATCATTTTCATCGATCTGTTGTACGCTATTGAATGGGTGGACCAGTTTATCGACAAATAGTGTTTGTGGGGTTGAGAGGATTTCAGTTGGTGTCCCTATTTGATGAGTAATGCCGAAATTCATTATGACGGTCTGATCGCAAAGGGTAAATGCTTCATCTGGTGATGATGTAGTAAATACTAATGGAGCATTAATGCTCTTCATGAAAGGTAAAAGCTCAAAAAACGATTCTGATCGTTGATTAGTGAGTGTTGAAAAAACATCATCGATTAAAAATAGATCAGGATTCCTAAGAGACGCGCGTGCAAAAGCTAAGCGTATAACATCATCTTGATATAATTGAGAAATTAGATCATTTAGAAGTGGTAATATTCTAAAATCATGAGCTGCTTGCAGAACTAACTGCTTTCGCTTGTCGTGTGGAATTTTCCTGAGCTTGAGAGGATATTCTAGTGCGTGCGTTACTGTTTGATGTTTTAAAAACCAGTTGTTTTTACCTATAGCTACAATGTTTCGGGCATTAGGTTTGATTGCATAAATATTATTGCCTGACAATGAACATTCCCCAGCTGTTGGCTTTAATAGACCAGCCAGGCATTTGAATAGCGTAGTTTTACCTCCACCAGGTGGCGCAAGCACGGCTAATTTCTCATTTTCTTGCACATAAAAGGAAGCATCGGTTATAGCTCTAACTCCGTAGAGATAATCGATGCTTAAATTTCTAACGCTTAACATTGCAAACCTCAAACCTGTTCAATGCAATATGACTGTATAACTTTAAATTTCAAAACTATTAGATTTATATGATATACTTTGGATCTTTTGCTGGCCATGCATTTATTTCAGATGCTTTTGCTTCGTAACCAGCGCGTCCTAGTAACGCATATGTCGCATTTTTGCCTTCTTCAACTCCAGGTTGATTAAAAGCATCGATATCGAGCATTGCGCCAGCGTATGCCGTTTCCAACATAAAGAACATGATAAGTTGTCCTATAGTATTCGCATTGACTGTAGACAGCACAATCTTATTATTCGGTCGTTTATTTCTAGTAAGAGCGTATTCAGTTGCTAACATTTCCGCGCTTATCAATTCGTTAAGAGTGTGTCCTGATAGAAATGCTACTGATGGATATTTGTCATATCCGCCTGAAATGGTTACTGTTGCTCTGTAAGACTCAACACCTATAAAAGTGACTACCTTATCAAATGGTCCTTCGACATATAGTTGTATTTGACTATGTTGATCTGTAACTCCTAGTGCTTTTACGGGAGTTTGTCCGACATTTACAGTTTTTCCTGTATTATTAGTTGCTTTACCTAAACTTTCTCCCCATAATTGACAATACCAATCGGCCATCAATTTAAGACTATCGGCATAAGGCATCATTACACTGATGTTTTTACATCGGTTCATACTTGCATACTGAAGGGTGGCGGATGCTAGTGCTGGATTATTAAAAATGCTGTCTGATAGCAAGCATTTAGTAGACATGGTTTTAGCACCATCAAGGAAAGCTTTAATATCGATACCTAAAACAGCGGCTGGAAGTAGCCCGACTGGCGACAATACGCTAAATCTACCACCGACACCAGCTGGAATAACAAATGTTTTAAGACCTTCATCTTGAGCAATTTTAATTAAATTGCCAGCTTTTGAATCTGTTGTTGCGATCATATGTTCGGCAGCTTTTGACCCGTATTTGGCTTTTAGGATGTCGTTTATAATCAAGAATTGGCTCATCGTCTCTGATGTGGATCCACTTTTTGTGATTACATTGAATACTGTTTTATCTAGATCTAAAATATCTAACAAAGATTGCATGCGCTCTGGGTCTACATTATCTTCTACATAGAATTTAGGGACATTGTTGCGCAAAGTAGCTGGCAATTCGTTATGTCTTAAATGACACAGTGCTTGAAAAAGCGCCATAGGTCCTAGAGCTGAACCGCCAATACCTAATACAACGAAAGCGTCAAATTTATTCTTAATTTTATTAGCTGTTACAATAATATCAGCGATCTCTGAGGTGTTTGAGCTTGTCAGTTCCGTCCAGCCCATCATACCTTTGCCACGACTTTCCTTTACTGATTTTGAAGCTTTTCCTGCTAGCGTGTCTAAATTTACAAGATCATCTGGTGTAAAGCCTTCTTCACCAACATATTGTGAGAGCATATTATTAAAATCAAACTTTAATCTATTTTCCATCAAGTGCGAATCTCCTTTCTGCCTGTTTGAGGCAGTCTTTTAAGTATGTTAGCCCTAGAGCTAGTTCATCGTAGGTGTTATAATTATTTTGATATGGTTCAAGCATAAGAGGTCCATCATAACCATATGCCATAAGTTTGACAAAAAATGACGTAAAGTCAAATATGCCTTTACCTGGCATTGCTGGTGTTCCTTCTGCGGTATAGTCGCATAAATGAACATTTCTAAGTCTACCTCGCATCGCATCTAAATAGTCATAAGTGTCAATTTTTGATTGCATTGCTTGCTTGATATCAAGACATGCGTATATTTTACTCTTATCTCTTAGAGTTGTAAAGAAAGAAGGTGTATTAAAAAAGCAATAATGAACATTTTCATACGTAATGGCACATTTTCCATCAGTAATTGATCCTAAGATGGAATCTAATTCAGCTAGTCTTGAACTAATCGCGTCATAATTAATATTATATGGGATGCGTTTGAGTCTAGCTGGACCGTGCATTGTGTAATACCGTGCTCCTAATCGCGCTGCTATTTTAGCGATGTTAGTGAAAATTTGTTCAGCGTCATGCCTTAATCTTGATGAAGCACTGAAAAGATCTGGCTCAAATTGCATTGTTTGAGCATGGATACTATAGACATCTAATCCAGCAGAAGCGGTCTTGAGAATTTCTCCAAACTCCCGCGTGTATTCACTAAAAGTAGCCAAGAATATTTCACATGTTTCAGCACCTATTGATTTAATTACATCAAATGTGTCCTCTGTATGTAGTTTGAGAAAGAATGCACCAGTTGAAATTCCAATCTTCATGTATTATCTCCTGCAATTTTTAGATAGCAACTGATCACATGCTCAATTTGCTCAAGCGTTAACAAAGTGTGAAGGGGGATCGAAATTTCAGATTTATACATATTAAATGCGTTAGGGAAATCCTCAATTTTAAAGCCTAAATTTTTGTATGCTGTAAACATGGGTAGCGGTTTGTAGTGAACATTAGAAGATATCCGATATTTTGCCAATTCAATTATTATTTCGTTTCGCTTTTTTTCTGATATCGATTCAATGCGTGTTAGGTATAAATGACACGATGATTGATAGTTATGAGTAAGATGTTTTAATGTTGTTATTTTACTACCCGAGAATCCAGCATCGTATAAACTCGTAATTTCCTTTCGTCTTGATAATAGTTTGGGATATCTATCGAGTTGTGCTAGACCAATGGATGCAGCGATATCTGTCATATTACATTTGTAATAGGTGTCTACAATATCATATTCCCACACTCCAGGCTTAGTTTTTGACAGTGCATCTCTAGATTGCCCGTGAAGCGACATTAACATAAATTTTGAATATATTTGTGTATCTGATATTCCTGGTATTGAACGCCATACAACTGCACCGCCCTCTGCGGTAGTGAGGTTCTTGACAGCATGAAATGAAAAAGATGTAAAATCAGCTATTGATCCAGAGATCCTACCATCGCATGTAGCACCAAAAGAGTGCGCTGCGTCTGCTATAACTAAAATGCGACCAAAAGTTGATTGGAAGTCACAGTTTGGCGAAAATTGTTGTTTTTTTTCGGACACGATTTGCATTATTCGGTCGTACGCGCAGATTTTTCCAGCTATATCAACAGCGATAATTGCTTTAGTTCGTTTGGTTATTGCCGTTAGTAGTGCATCATAATTCATTTCGTAAGAATGCGGAGCACAGTCACATAAAACGATTTTAGCACCTACATGTGCTACGACACTTGCTGATGCGCTGTAGGTATAAGCTGGAACAATTACTTCATCTCCAGGTCCTATTCCAAACAAGCGCAGTGTAAGTTCCAAGCATGCTGTAGCTGAATTCATGCATGCACAATGGTTGACCCCACAATAACCAGCTAAACGGGTCTCTAATGTTTTAGTTGTATTTCCTGTAGTAATCCAACCTGATCGCAATACTTTAGTTACAGCATTTATCTCGTGCTCGGATATATCAGGAGGACTAAATGGTACTGAAATGTTTATTGACATTTTTTCCTTGATAACAAATTTGAGTTTTCAATTTATCGATTGATATATAAGATATATAACATTGAAATTGAAAACTAATCAATATTTTAGCATATTAAACGCTATGATGCAAAAAATACGTAGGCTAGTTAAGAGCATTTTAGGTTGTGAAAACCAAAAAAAAGAAGATTGCTAAATTTTTTTACTTTTAATATTAATAATAATGCGGTATTTTTGCAAAAAAAGTTGTATAATATATATAGCTAAATGTGCAGACATGCATAAGTGGCAAATTGCCTTGATTTGATATTAAATTACCTAATTAACTGGAGATTAATATATGTGTGAATCTATCAAAACATTAAATGAAGAGAACTTTAATGCAGTAATACAAGATGAAAAGTTAACGCTTGTTTGTTTTAGTGCTAGTTGGTGTGGTCCGTGTAAGGCACTACATCCGATCATCGAAGAGATTGGGCGAGAGAAGTCTGGTGAAATGAACGTTTGTTTTGCTGATGTAGATGACTGTATAGCGCCATCAGAAAATTATCGTGTTATGAGTGTGCCTACAATAATTATCTTCAAAGAAGGTAGCGTATGCGAACGCACCGTTGGATACAAATCCAAGGCAGATATATTAGCAATAATAGATAAGCATTCAAAAAAGCAATAAGGAGATTTATAGTGATAAAGTCACAAATCATTAAAAACACCGATCCTGATGTGTACAAAGCTATACGTGCCGAGATCAATAGACAGGAAAACAACATAGAATTAATAGCAAGTGAAAATTTTGTTTCACCAGCTGTATTAGCGGCAACTGGCACACCGCTTACAAATAAATATGCCGAAGGTTATCCAGGTAGGCGTTATTATGGCGGATGTGAGTATGTTGATATCCCCGAGAAACTTGCAATTGAAAGAGCTAAAGCACTGTTTGGCGCAGAATATGCTAATGTTCAGCCACACTCAGGTAGTTCGGCAAATTTCCAAGTATACTACGCGCTCTTAAATCCTGGCGATACCTTGATGGGGATGAATCTTAGTCACGGTGGTCATTTGACGCATGGGAGTAGGGTTAGTATAAGTGGTACCTATTTTAATGCTGTTTCGTATGGTGTAGACAAATCAGGGTATATTGATTATGATGATGTACAGCGAATAGCGACAGAGCATAAACCCAAAATGATAATTGCTGGAGCGTCAGCTTATCCTAGGAAAATTGACTTTGCTAGGTTTAGAGAGATTTGCGATAGTGTCGGTGCTATATTCGTAGTGGATATGGCGCATATTGCTGGTCTAGTTGCTGCAGGTTGTCATCAAAGCCCTGTGCCGTATGCTGATGTGGTTACTACGACAACACATAAGACATTGCGTGGTCCACGTGGCGGATTGATTTTAGCAAAAGAAATATATGCCAAGAAAATAGATAAAGCGGTATTCCCAGGAACGCAAGGCGGTCCGTTAATGCATATCATTGCAGCAAAAGCCATCGCACTCAAAGAGGCACAGATGCCAGAGTTTGTCGAATACCAAAAACAGACTATAATTAACGCTAAAGCAATGGCTCAAAAACTAATGGATGAGGGCTTGAATCTTTTCTCGGGTGGTACGGATAATCATCTAATGTTAGTGGATTTGCGTGGCACAGGGTGCACGGGCAAAGAATTGGAAAAGTTATTAGATAGTGTCAATATTACAACGAACAAGAACTCTATTCCGTTTGATGAGACAGCAAGTCCTACTAATCCCAATGGGTTAAGATTAGGAACACCTGCAGTCACGACACGTGGGATGGGCATAGAAGAGATGAATATAATAGCAGAATGCATAGCTCGAACAGTCAGAGAAAAAGAAGCGTCAGCTGATCAAACGCGAGCGATCGTTAAGAAATTGACAAAAGCATTCCCATTATATAAAGGGAAAATTTAAAATAGTGGAGTTAAAAATGAGCGATGTGTCAAATCAAGCTAAACCACAGATATATTTAGATCATGCGGCAACAACACCAGTAGATCCAATTGTCTTAGAAAGGATGATACCTTATTTTGGTAGTACTTTTGGCAATCCATCTTCATGGCATGGATATGGACGTGCTGCGCTTCATGCAGTTGATGCGGCGCGCGACAAGATTGCATCATTAATCGGCGCAAAACCCGCTGAGATATATTTCACATCATGTGGCACAGAAAGTGATAATTGGGCATTGCGTGGTGCGGTACGGCAGTCAAACAAGCCCGTAAAACATATAGTTACAACGGCAATAGAGCATCCAGCGATATTAGATACGTGTAGCGACTTAGAGAAACAGGGTGTTGAAGTTACCTACGTAGGTGTTGATAATAGTGGTATAGTTAGCGTTGATGCAATAAAAGAAGCAATTAAGTCTAATACAGCGATAGTATCTGTAATGACTGCTAATAACGAGATTGGTTCAATCCAGCCGATAGCTGAAATTGGCGATTATTGTAGAGATGAAGGTATATACTTTCACACTGACGCAGTACAAGCTGCTGAAAGCGAGAATTTAAACGTTAATGATTTAAATGTTGATATGCTATCTCTGTCCGCTCACAAATTTCATGGTCCTAAAGGTATAGGTATATTGTATATTAGATCAGGAGTAAAGCTGGGGCGCATTATAACTGGCGGACATCAAGAAAGAGGACAACGCGCAGGAACAACAAATACACCGTTAATTGTAGGCATGGCCGAGGCACTCGCTATCGCTGTTGAAAAGCGCGAAGAATATGTCATGAGAATATCAAAATTGCGGGATTATTTTATAGACCGAGCATTAAGCGAAGTACCATATTCGCGGTTAAATGGCGGGCGCATAAAGAGACTGCCAAATAATGCAAATTTGAGTTTTGAGTATATTGAAGGTGAATCACTGCTGATGATGCTAGATAATAAAGGTATAGCAGTCAGTAGCGGATCTGCTTGCGCTTCGGGTTCACTTGAACCATCGCATGTAATATTAGCGCTTAAAGTGCCACCTGAAATTGCTCACGGCTCAGTGCGATTTAGTTTGGGGCGTGACACTAAAAAAGAAGAAATTGATTATGTAATTGATGCTCTCAAGGCATCAGTAGAACGCTTAAGAGTAATTTCACCGTTATTTAACGTTGAAAAGGGGACGGGTCATTATGTATAACAAAAAGGTATTGGATGTCTTTGCAAATCCAAAAAATGTTGGAAGTATGCCGGATGCCAACGGTGTTGGCACGGCGGGCAATGCTAGTTGCGGAGATATAATGAAAGTATATTTAAAAATAGAGGACGATGTGATAAAAGATGCAAGCTTTGAAACATTCGGATGCGCTGCTGCAATTGCATCTTCATCAGTGGCGACTGAAATGATTAAAGGATTGACTACCAGCCAGGCAGAAGCTATAAAAAATTCTGAGGTTGTAGAAGTTCTCGAAGGCTTGCCTCCACAGAAAATCCATTGTTCAGTTCTAGCAGAAGAAGCAATACATGCAGCTTTAAGCGATTACAAGTGCAAGCGTAAAGAAACTGAATAATATTCCATACCTACTAATTGATTGCCATTTAATATTTGATACAACCTAAATTCCCGTTTTGTGCGCATGTTACACGAAAACACACATCGATTATTCCATCTTGTAAGGGCCATTTATGAGTAGTATTTTGAGTGCATTTAAATAGTTACTTTGACTTTTCGATGGATTCAAATATTTGATTGTTTCCTTTTTTGATTTTGGATTTTATCAATGCTAACTCATTTAGCACTTTGATCTGCTTTATCTAATATGCTAATTTGTTTGCTTATATACAAAATATATATTTTAGCCTGAGAACACAAGCAAAATAAGGATTACCTGTTCATTTTGCGATATTGGAGAGTTTTCCCAGCCCAGCTTAACTCCCATCTTAGTGCGAGTCTGCGACAAGTGCTCATTTCATTCTCTTGCATAATAATACATCAAAACTAGTCGCAAAATTTGCGACTAGTTTTAGTAGCGTTTCCTCAAGTCTATTTTTTCTATTTAATTAGATCCGAGACAGTAATGTTGAGATCATAAACAACTAAGATAGCTGCTTAAAATGCGCTCAACAATTAGTAATTTTTTGATTTACTCTAGTAAAACCATCTTAATATTAGACCATAGATTACTAGTTTGTGATTATGCAAATAACATGCTATAATTAGTTATATCCACTTATTTGAGGTTGTGCCATGAATGGTACTATAACTAAAATAATCGAGTTTTTGACTAAATTTGATCACGACAAATTAGTAACTGTCCTAACTTTGTAGAAACGATTCCAATTGATACAGATAATATCAACAGTAAAATGCATAATTGTCCGTATTGCAATAATGAATAGTGACTTAGCAAATGAAAACCACAATGAACTGTGTGATGAAGAACATCGATATTTCAGTGTAAAAGCCGTAAAAACACATGAATTATTGTAGATTTAGCTCATCACAACCGGTTAAGTATAGTGTAATATTAAGCACCTTTTACATCGCGACTGCATAAAACACTTTTCCTATCATCGACTCAACCAGAGTTTTGTTTTCAATAGCTAGCAACTTTTACTAAAGGTTGTTCATCAATGATTGAACGAAATAATTAGTATTCTTCCACTAATGAAGTCTATCTAAGTTAAATTTGAACTTTATGCTCAGATCGAATCGCCGCTTATTTTAATTATTTACGGTTCTAACAATAATGGACGACCAGGATCACTTAATTTGATTTTACCATCACCTAGCTTATTATATCTAATAGAGATTAAATGGTATATTGCATAATCGTCATTTAAGAAGTTGTATTTTTTAGTTTCGGTATTATAACTAACACTTAATACTGCAAAATAAAACATATTTGAAATTTTGATTGGAGGCATATAGAGTTCTTTAGGGACTGTAAATTTTTCGTGATGATAATATGCTAATGTTCCGTATTCTCCAGCTTTAACAGTATACTTTTCAGAAAAAAACTCATCAACCGTAAATTCTCTCGCTATGAAAAAATTAGGGATGTTTCTATAATCATCATGTTCCTCAGCATAAATTGCACTGCGAGTCCGCAAGAAAACCACAATGATAGAAACAAAATCGCTATTTGATGTCGGTAACTTCCGATGTCCAAAATAGAAATCAAACGCAACATTGCTTTCATCAAAGACATTTGTCTTATTCCTTGCACCACAACTAAACATGCCATCATCTTTTAATATATTTGTAACGTGCTCCCTCTGGAGTCCAATGTCTAAATAAGTTACTTCTCCTGGGACGAAGCATCCAATGCAACCAGCTAAGCTAGTAATACATAACAGTATTACTAAAATTAGACAATTTGTAATTTTCAATTTCTTGCTCATATATACACCTCGGTATCGCTATCGATAAATGTCATAAACCCAACAAAGTTAAAATAACATTATTCAGGTCTATTTATTTCTATTTAATTGAGTCTAACACATTCATTGTAAGATCATAAATTGATACGCTTT
>JAITLB010000116.1 GCA_031278175.1 Christensenellaceae bacterium | reverse complement strand
GATTTGGCCAGATAGTATATATGAGATGCCGATGAATGGCGGAATAACTACTGTAAGAGTAGGAGTAGTAGCAGAAATTGATGAAAACGGAGCCGCAAAAGAAGGCGCGTATATAGAATATTTTTATGTAAATGTTTATTATTTGAATAGGCAACCAACGCTTATAGAACGACAAATTGCATCTGGATCAAATGTGACATATTCCGTAGTCTATCAAAGAACAACTACTAGCATATATTCATTTACAATTGATCCTATCAACTATGATTATGATGTTACTTCAGGACAATATCGGTTGCCGACAGTTCTTAGAGTTACATTTACAAGCACCTATCCAGACGGTGATCCGCGAGCATTATATGTAAGTAATGAAGGCACAACGTTTATGTTAAGGGATGTGCGTTGGGTGTATCCCGAAATCCCGCTAAGTGGGACGGCAACACTTCTTCCTGCGTATATTCTATTGCCGTTTGACACCTCAACCGAAATGATATTTGAAATAGGCATGCCTGTAGCGGGTGGTTATGCAAACTATCAAAAACCTGATTACGAAATAGCCAACAAAAATGGTAAAGCTGGTATAGCATCATTCTTCGATTTGCATTTAGATGTTACAGATAGATCTATTGTGTCTACAACTATATCAGAGGCCAAACCGCCTAAAGAGCAAACACCTTATGGAGTTACACATGTAGCAATTAATGCCATTGATCCATATAATATTGAGTTTCCTACCACTGTTGGAATAACATTCAAGGAAGGAACTGGAACTGTAACCCGTTCATTTACAAATGTTGTTTGGGAATATGACAAGTCTTATCTTGAGAATGAAGCTGTGATATCGGGATTAATTGGAGATGCTGCTATGACGGTGCTCGCAAAGATGAAAGTATATGGCGCTATTTTGCCGATACAATTTCCGATAAAAGACAGAAACATTGATACAGAGATCGGCGGGAGCACGATAGCTATTGACGGTGGCACTATCTATATTTTAAAAGGCATCCCCGCCAGTGAACAGCTTCCTCAATACTTGTATTATAATTTCAATGGAGAATTTGCGAGAGTGCCTATAGTTTGGTCACTTGGAAACACTGTTAAAACTGATGATGTTATCGTGTATGAAAACATAGCGGCAACGCTTGGGACTGTTAATAAGAATAATATAGTTTTCGATATTGAAGTAATTGATCCTATTGTTTATTGCTTGCAAGGGATAGGCGATGCTGTCAAAGCAGGAGGATTTATATTTGACAATATTATTGTAGCCGTGAGCGGTGATAATTCGTATTTTAGCGGTCAAGAAGCAGTGTTGTTGCCCCAGCGCATATTTGTAAATGAAGCACAGCATTATTTGAGTGTTGAAAGCGTACAATATGACATAGACCGAAAAGTAGCAGTGTTTAATTGCTCTTACGACTTCATTACTATTGGTTCGGGCGACTCAACGAGTCTTAGAGGTACAGACGGTGTGAGTACACTGTTGTATTTATCATTTGAAGTGCCACTAGATACTTATCCAAGCACAGCAGTTGTTTCGACATACTCTTTCCCAGATGGAACTGCAATAAAGCACTTCCCATTAGGTTATCCAATTTTAGCATCAGACATGCCGCCTGCGACCCTATCGGAGGGCGGTTCTACAACTATGTCGACATTGGATTTAATTTGGGACTTTAGTTCTGTCAATATATATAGAGCTGGTGAATACAATGTTGTGGGATACTATAAAACTGCATTTGGTAACAACAATTCTCTAAACTTCACGATTATAATAGACAAAAGAGAGTTAAGTGACTCACAATTTACGATCAGTGACAGTTGGTTATATAGAACGTATAGTGTTGTGGGTGTGCCACTTCAAGCTCCGACTAATCTAACACTAGGAACATTCTTAAAAGAAGATGGTAGCGGAGATTCTACAATTAAGTACATAGTTGAGTATTCACCAGTTGATACCAATCAGTGGACTAGTGTTGTACCTGTCAATGTCGGGACTTATCAGGTGCGCATACGTGTAGATGATAATAATTACTTGTCAAATAGCACAACTACACCAATCAGTTTTACTATAGCGCAACAATATGTGAATTTAAATGATGTCACTTTCTCAATAAACAATTCGGCTTATGTTAATAGTGGCGCTACATTGACATTTGATTATGATGGTGTTGCTCATGACAAGCTATTAATAAGCGGTATTCCAAGTGATGATAGTACATTTAAATATACCGTTACATATCAGCGGATGAGTGATTTTGCGGTCATTGCAGCACCACTTAATGCTGGTCAGTATCGTCTTGTTCTAGAAATTGAGCAATCACAGAATTCAAACTATGATATATCTCAAACTGGTGACTTGATTGTTTATCTAAATATTAATCAAAAACAGATGAGTTATCAGATTTCAAACACTGTGACATATAAAGGTACAGGTTATACAACATTACCTATTGCTAATATAGATATGACTGATCCTAATTTCATTATAACATACAAATTTTACAATAGTAATGGTGAGCCGATTAGTGAATTGCTTGATGTCGGTTTATATGCTTACACTTTGGAGATAAATGGCGGTACTAATTATTCGTCAGCGAAATATGGATTTGACTCTGGTGCACTGCCTGTTAATGTTGTAAAAAGAACTTTGGATATTAAGTTAACGAATCTATCAAGCGAATACTTGTCGGACATATTAGATCTAAATCTAGCACTGTGGTTTAAGGACACAAATACAGGTGAAGAATTCGGACTGTCCGATTTGTCAGCTAGAGATCAATTCCTAATCAGAAATTACTTAAGCGTATATGTTGATGGTGGTATTAGCAACAAACACATAGTAGGCGAATATGCAATACATGTAAAATATGATACGGCAAATACACTAGCTAACTACACCTTTAATAGTTATCAACAAGGAAATTATGTAATAACGGCTACTGCTGCCATCCAGATCGCTAATAGAGCAGCGCTCATAGAGCATTTACAGACACTAACAGATGGTGAAATCTATAAATACTATCTATCACCAGGCGACTATGGCGATATTGAAGTAAATAGAGTTTTAAGAAATGGCAGTTATGTGCTAATTAATGCCTCTGTAACGCTAATAGGCGCGTATGACATTGCTGCGGGTGAAGCTACAGGTGAGACTATTGCTGTGACGCTACGGAGCGTAATTGTACACAGTGGGGCTTTGACGCTCGACATTATCAAAATGCAAGCGTTGCCTATCAGTGCGGGCAAGCCAGGAACTGGTGTAAGCATCAGCGCGGCGGCTTCCGATGTAACTATAAGCCGGTCATATTTCTATCGAGATCTTAATTACTATGTAGGATATATCGCCAGTTCAACAGCGATCATGACTGATCCGCTTTATAAAGGTACTGTATATATTACTGACAACACTGTAATAAAAGGTCACAGCATAGCTGCGGCATTGTACGGTGGTTCTCTAGTTGTGAGCGACTCTGAAATCAGCGAGAATATTAACGGCATACAAGTTAATGGCAATGCTACAGGAACTAGCACAAACAGAATAGCACAAAGCGTCATAGTGATTAACTCAAAATTCCTGTATAATAAGGGCACGGCACTATATATACTTTGTAATGTTACAGATGCAAACTTGAATTTCTCTGTAATGGGCAATGACTTTATAGGTAATGTTTTAGCTGTAAAAACATTTGAGCCACTTACTCTTGAACTATTAACAACACAAAACTATATGTATTTGAATGTGGCAGATCTGATTAATTTTTGACGAGAATTTAACTCCTTCACCTTGGAATTGGATATTAACTATCCAATTCCAAGGGGAAGTGAATAAAAGGCTGTGTCACAACTCAAGAGTTCCTAGCGCAACATGTGATCGTGTTTGCAAAACGCAGCATTGCAATTGAGATTGCAATTAAATCAAAATCGTGTCGGTAGCAAAAAATGATAGTGGAATGATACTACTAAAAATAATACATACACTAAAGGGCGAACACTTACGCCCTTATTTTCTCTAACAATTTTGAGACTCTTACTATGTAAACCAAATAAATGTCACGGCATAAATTCTAACCCGTCTTTGCCGCTATGACAATTTAGTAGCAAATTTGACCCACGCACCTTAAGCTAGTAGCGCGTAGTCAATATATTTGAAAGCTACTAGCATTATTAATTTTTGAAGTGTCTATCGCCTCTAAACTTGAAATTGGATGAATTCTCTTTTCAATTTCAAGTAGTTGTTGCTAAATTCAGGATTCAGCAGATTAAATAATTTAACAGGCAATGATTGTTTGCATTTGTCGCTACACACATTATAATTAATTCATCAAAGCATAATCAAACTAAGTAAAAAATTCTTTTTTGAAACCTCGTGCTTGAGCACATTTTGTAGATCTTACAAATAGTCAATTTCTATCTATGTTAATAAAAAACGCAAAATTTGTGTCACTGTCTAAAGCCGTCTTTACAATCGAAATTATTTGTTCCTTTTCCATATTCATATCATATGGTAGCAAGACATCAAAAAACAAATCGTAACCTGTTTCAGTTTTATCCATTCTAAAGTCATGTATTGTTATTCTGCTATCGCAACTAGTCAAAGCTTGAGTTGCGGAAATTTTCGTCTTAACAAATAGTGGATCGCTTATCTCACATGGATCAACGTGAATAGATATGTTAATCCCAGTTTCAATCAAAATATCGCGCTCGATTTTATCTATCAGCTTATGGCATTCATAAATATCTGTTTTAGATAGAACCTCTACGTGAGCTACTGCATATTTTTTTGTAACACCATAGTTATGAACCATAATGTCATGAACTCCCAGTATGTTTGGATAGCATAATATTTTATTTTTTAATTGCGATATTGTATCGTTATCGGCATGTCCGATTAACGGGCTGAGTGCGTCAAAAAACAATTTTATGCCCGATATTAAAATAAATGCAGATATCAGTAATCCAAAAGCGCCATCGGCATTTACTCCTGTATTTGTAAATATTAATGCCGATAGAAGCGCAAAAAGTGTTATTATTATGTCATTTCTTGAATCGACTCCTGCTGATTTGATTGCAAGAGAGTTGAGTCTCTTTGATGCTAGGTGATAAAAAATAGCCAAAAACAATTTAACGCAAAGCGACACAGCTAAAGCTATGTAAGTTAGAGCATTGACGGTGTATATGTAATGTGGTTCTATTATACGGTCTATAGAAGATTTTCCGAGCACCGTAGCTGCTATAATAATAAATATAGCTGTAAGAAAGGCTGATATGTATTCATAACGGGCATGACCATATGGATGTTTGTGATCAGCCGGGCGATTAGAAAGTCTAAATCCGACCATAACGACTACAGAAGAACTTGCGTCGGTTAAATTGTTGATAGCATCGGCTATTAGTGTTACGCTGTGTGCTAGTATACCAGCAATGAGCTTTAATGTCGTTAAAGCGAGATTTGCGATGATACCTGTTAGCGCGATAAGTGTACCACGCACACTACGTTTAGATCCTTGAATAGGACCAGGGTTAATAGTTGTCATGTGAGTATGTATATGGACCACGTTCCACAAAAGTAAACAATTTAGTTGCCACTAATGTGATTTCAGCTGTATAATCAGCGAAAAGCTGAATAAAAGTGCCACCTGTGGTATTCCCAGAGTCCATGTAATTAATTCCACTTTTGACACCATTAATATAGAATATGTTATTGTCTTGATATATCTCGCCACTTGAATGTGTGTGACCATAGAAGATGTAACCTGTACCGCTCTTGTGGAGTGCGTTTGTTAATGCGGCAGGATCTTCGGGATATCCAGCGAGATTGATATGCATAAAAATTGATGATGGTAGTGGTTTTCCATTATTAAGCATTGAAAATTGATTTACTATCCATTTATACCATTCTATTTGGTTTGGATATATACCTGGTTCTAGCGTTGCATATTTGCGCTCAGGGTAAATTTTTAAGACCTCGTCATTAGTATCCATAATTATTACTAATTGAGTTATTTCACCACCAGCATTTTTAACGGTTATTACGTGTTGACCTATTCCTTCCAAATTAGTAGGACCCGCATCAAAGTAACTGTTAGGTGCTGATTCGAGGATCTGTGCTAGTGCTGCTTTATCTGCATTATATTCGCCGTCATGATTTCCAAATGCCACTGTCCAGGGTATGCCAAAACCTCCGAAGAAATCTGCAAGTTCCTTGTATGCTGCGTCTGCTGCTGGATGCGTAATCAAGTCTCCACTTATTATAATCAAGTCAGGTTTATGTGCGTTTATTAAACTTTTAGTCTGCAGTTTCATGTACCCATCGGTTATGTAATTTATTCCGAACAAGGCACCAAAAGTTCCTAAATTTCTGTAATGAATATCTGTAAGTTGCAATATTTTAATAGAGCCATCAGTGGTCTGTATTGATTTAAAGCTATTCACATCCAATGTGTCATCGCTAGACCAATCATAGGTTGTTAGTGTACCCTCAACTTGAGTATTGCCTAAAGCGAGGAACCTAGATTCAATTATATAAATAACTGCTAGTGTAACGGCTATTATACACAGTATAGCTGGTATAGCAAATAATAACCGCCTGCGCATTCTCAATTTTTTTAAGAGCATCTAACATCACCTCAACGCTAGTTATTTGATGTGTTCAAATTTTGCAAGAATATGATCAGCCCGCATTATTCATACGACCTTAGCAACATATTTTTTTTCAGAAGAGCTTGTCGCATTGTATATAACCCGTCCGACAAATCAACTTTATAAACATGTGGGTTGATAAGTCGCTTATACTCTGGCCAAAACTCATCTTTACATTTTTTTGCATAAAGAATAATATCCTCGATGGTTGGTGAGTTATAGACGCATTCGCCATCTTTGAAGATATCTACAGGTAATTCTCTAAGTGAAAACTCTGTAAACGTTTTGCTTTTCCACGTTTCTATTGGATGAAAAATAGTTAATGACTTGTTTGTATCAAATACTTCATTTTTTAGTGCTATAAGATCAGCTGCTGCCATTCCATCCTTTTTATAAATCCTTAGTACTGTCTTATCGCCTGGATTTGTTATTTTCTCTTGCGTGTCCGAAAATTTCATTTTAGGGATTAGTTTGTCATTTTCATATATACCAGCTAGCTTGAAAACACCACCGAGCGATGGCGTAGAATATGAAGTTATTAGCTTTGTGCCAATTCCCCACATATCAATTTTAGCGTCCTGCGTTTTAAGGGAAGCGATGATATTTTCATCGATGTCGCCACTGGCGAATATTTTTGCATCGCTAAAACCTGCATTGTCTAGTGCTATTCTTGCTTCTCTAGAAAGATATGCAAGATCACCACTGTCAAGCCTAATCCCTACTGGTTTATGACCACTAGCACGCAGTTCAGCAAAAATCTTTATTGCATTTGGCACACCTGAGTGTAGTGTGTCGTATGTGTCTACTAGCAACAGACAATTATTAGGGTAAATGCGCGCGTAGGTCCTAAACGCGACCTCTTCGCTTTCAAATCCTAATATCCAACTATGCGACATTGTTCCAGTCACTTTAACACCAAACATTTTGCCAGCTAAGACATTTGAAGTGGATTTGCAACCTCCGATCATGGCAGCACGTGCGCCATATACACCGGCATCGGCACCCTGAGCGCGACGTAGTCCAAATTCAGCAACACCACCATCAGTTTCTTGTGTCACTTTTAGTGCTTTTGTTGCTATCAATGTTTGGTGATTAATGATATTAAGCAAGGCAGTTTCAACTAATTGACACTCAAATAAAGTCGCAGTTACTGTCATTATCGGCTCACTAGGGAATACTATTTCGCCTTCGCGCATAGCACGGATACTACCAGTGAATTTAAAATTGTGAATCTTTTTAAAGAATTTATCGCCGAAAAGATTAAGTGATTTAAGATAGGCAATATCATCATCATCAAATCTTAGATCGTTAATATATTGGATTGCCTGCTCTAAGCCAGCTACTACAGCAAAATCTAGTCCGGGTGCTACGCGATAAAACAAATCGAATATAGCTTTTTTATCTGCTGTATTTGTTTCGACATACCCGTTCATCATGGATAGTTGATATAGATCAGTTAACAATGTTAGATTGCGCATTTTCTCCTCGTTTTGGTTGTATTAGTGACGATGTCGCTTTTTCTTTTTACTGCGATTGAATGGCACCCTGGGACGTTTGGGTTCATCGGAGAGCGTTGATTTACTAGATTGAGGCGGATATGGTGACACTGTGGCTACACTTGTAGTCTTAATTGTAGCAGCACCTCCTTTAGTTAATTGAATGACTAGGTCATCGGGGACCCCACGCGGATACCATACACGATTGCCTTTCTTAGTTTCAATTAGAGCAAGCAACACAAAAACGATAATTCCAACCAGTGCAACAACACCAACGGTGATCTGGGTAAATTCCACTTTGTCATAGATTGAACCATCATCTCTAAGGAATTCCATGATAAATCTAACTGTGCCGTATGCGATAAAATATGACAACATGCCTGAACCCTTTAGCCTGACTCGCTTTAAAACTTGTAGCACAATGATAAGCATTACAAGATTCATCATCGACTCGTAAAAGAAACTAGCTTGATAAAATCCTCCTCTGTTTGAAATATACACAGAGAACGGAAAAAACTGTAAGTTTGGATTTTCGACAGCTGCACCATATATTTCCTGGTTGAAAAAATTAGCCCAGCGGCCTATTGCTTGCGCACCTAAAACAGTAGGCATAGTGTTGTCTAAAACAGTAAGGAGATTAGCTTTTCTAATTAAACACCATATAATTATGCCTACCACACCACCAATGACACCAGTAGTTATTGTTATGCCACCTTCCCATATTGCGAAGATGTGAACAAAGTCATCCCAAGTAAATGGTCTAGGTGTAAAGTATTCGGGACGTACCATGACATACCCAATGCGTGCAAAGAGCACACCTAGAGGGATGACGAAAAGAAACAATTCGAGCATGTCATCAAATTTAAAGCCAGCTTTTTTGCTGCGCCATGTAGCAAGAAACAACCCTACAAACATTGAGAGAGTTATTATTATACCGTACCATGCAACTTCACGACCGAATATCGTGAACGCAACACGCTCTATTTTCCCCGTCCAATGCATATCGGCGGTGTCAGTTGCAGAAATTAATGTTGAAAACATTAGTTTTTCTCCTATAGATCTAATTTAATAGCACCCTGTTTTCTAATTTTGATATCGAACACATTTGCATCTCCGAATATTGCGCACATATGTTTGATAAAATCTTCTTTGTAATTGTTATCGATAAAAGTTAAAATAGTGCCAGCAAATCCACCGCCATGTATTCTTGACGCTAACACACCTTCTGCGCGTGCTACTATAGCAAGAGCGAGTGCTACAGGTTCGGATGGATCGCCCTCTGGATAAATATTTTGAAGTTTTGTGTATGATGAAAGCCCCGAGGCATTAACTAAATTGAAGAAATCGGTTGCATTATTCTCTTTAATAGCCGAGACTATATTTTCAACACGCTCGTTTTCTTCGAAATAATGTATTGCCCTGAGAATAGCACGCCCAGAAAATTTGTTTTTCAATACCTTAATGTCGCGATAGAAAGATGCTTTGCGTATGCGCCGCAATTTTGTTTCGCCATAGTATTTAGCGATGGATTCCATATCGGATTTTATAGACGCATAGTTTTGTGTCAAATCGCAATGGTCACCACCACAATTGATTACAACAGCGGATACGTCATCAAACGGCCAATTTAATTTTTTAATAATCGGGGCCGTTGGATTTTCAAAATCTATAAAACTGATGCCACCTAGTGCTATAGCTGCTTGATCCATTAAACCTGACGGTTTTCCAAAAAATACATTTTCAGCGAATTGCGATATTGATGCACGCTCTATTGGTGAAATTTTACCATCGTTGTACAATATATTAAGTATCTCGGTAGTTAAAATCTCAAAGGCAGCTGAAGAACTGACACCAGCACCTTTTATAACATCTGATACTGTCGTTGCTGAAAAAGCACCTATCTTATATCCCTTAACTACAAAAGAATTCAACACACCCCTCACAAGTGCGTTAGCGGTGCCTCGTTCATCTTCTCTATACTCAAGATCATGAATATCTACTACTACGTCAGGGAAACCACTGCTTTTGATAATAATTTTACTTTCATTACTTGTCGTGACAGCAGCAAGTGTATCTAAAGAGATAGCGGCTGCTACAACCATGCCATTATTGTGGTCGGTGTGATTGCCTGCTATTTCGATGCGCCCTGGTGAACTGAATATGTACGACTCACCTAAGCACCACTCTGAATGGGCTGCAATCAATTTTGAAAATCTACTAGAAACTGTAGAAATTGGTGTTGAATATAGTTCCGCAGCGATTTTCATGAACTTAGCGTTATATTCAAGCAAAATTTTCGAGTTAATTGTTGTCATTACGCGCCTCTAATTGTATAATATACTAAACTCATGCTTAATTATAGCATAGATAAGGACTAACTGCAAATATTTGCTTTAAGCGCAAGCCTGCATGTGAAAAAAAGTTCAAACTTGGCATGTTTAAGTGCAAAAACTTTGATATTATTCGTCAAAGGTCATGCATTATTGTATAAGTTTGCATACAATGTAGGAAGTCTTTTAGCAGTTTGCTGTTCTTTTAATTGTTTGTATAATTTAATATGCATAAACGCACTGACTGTGATATAATATGATCATTCGTAAATGATTTTGAATTCTTGTGAGTTTTCTTAATTGAGTAGTACTTATATTAACAAATGTTGTATAATATAGTACAATTAAAAACCAAAGAGTTGTCTAATAACATTTAAGCGGAGTTTTAAGGAGTAAACATATATAATGGCAAAATTAGAAGTAGTCATATCTGACGAAATAGCTACACTGTGTAGTTGGGCAGAGCACAACTTGCATTTATCATTTATTGATGCGATATTTGCTCAAAATCAATTGCTGGATTTGTTTTTACAGAGCACCCCTGGCATTGCTAGACCAGTTGAAAATTTATCCCTACAAAAAGATATTTTAGATCCAATGTTAGCATATGCAAGAAAACATAAACTGTCTACTAAAGAAGACACTATTTTGTTTGAAACGCGCGTTATGGGTTTAGTTACACCAGCACAATCAACAGTTCTAGCGACATTTGATGCAAAGGCTGCAACGGATGGAATTGAAGAAGCCGAAGATTATTTAAATTCACTCGCTGTGAATTCAAATTATATTCGAAGAGTTGATATTGCCAAAAATGTCAAATGGCAAGTTCTCAACGCGCGTGGCGATTTAGTAATTACAATCAACTTAAGCAAACCAGAAAAAACCAATAAACAAGTTCTACAGGAATTTACAAAAACTGAAGTAAATTATCCTCGATGTGCGCTATGCTTAGAAAATTTAGGTTTTGCAGGGGATCAAATGCGAGCTGCTAGACAGACGCTGCGAGTAATTCCAATATCATTATGTGGCGAGGAATGGTTTTTCCAGTTTTCACCGTATGTGTATTTTGACCATCATTCGATTGTATTTTCGAAAGAGCATGTGCCGATGAAAATCACACCAGATACGTTTGTGAGACAATTTGATTTTCTCGAACTCTTTCCCAATTATTTCATTGGCAGCAATGCAGATCTTCCAATAGTAGGTGGTTCTATTCTATCCCACGATCATTTTCAATGTGGTAAAAAGGTTTTGCCGATGTTTTCGCGAGCTGCTCGTGGCGCTTACCGACATCAAGATTTTAATGATGTTGCAGTCTATGTTTTAGACTGGTACAATTCAGTAGTAGTTTTGAAAAGTAAAAACAGGCAATCAATAGAAAAACTGGCTGCGATTATTTTAAGTGAATGGCGCAACTATTCCGATCCTCAATCTAATATTTTAGCATGGACTGACGGCAAGCCCCATAATACCGTTACACCTATAGCTACCCTTGATGATAATGGCATATATTCCTTGTACATGATCTTGCGCAACAATAGGACAGATGAAAAGCATCCTTATGGAATATTTCATCCGACAGAAGATATGCACAATATAAAGATGGAAGGTATAGGGTTAATATAGGCAATGGGTGTATTTATATTGCCTGGCAGATTGCATTCGGAAATAGAGGAAATTGCAAAGATTCTTGCAAGTGGAATTTCACCTGATTTTAAAGACATTATGGATAATCCTCAATTAGT
>JAITLB010000175.1 GCA_031278175.1 Christensenellaceae bacterium | reverse complement strand
CGCCACGCAAGAGGTCATACAATTTCCCACTACACACTTTTAGATGGTCAGAGTGCGAAGTTTTGAATTTTAATTAATTTTATGACCAGAATTGAGAAAAGCGTGTTATAATGTTTTATGGATTCACTTGTATTCAAAGGTGGTATATTGATAAAACTAAGTGCTAGCATAATAAGACAAGTGACTAGGAGGCAGACATGTTAGATCATAAAATGCGTGAATATCAAATAAAGGTAGTTGACCGTGATGTTTACACAGAGAGGATAAAACTCTTTGTTGATATGCCACTCGTTAAAATCATAACAGGTCTCCGTAGATCAGGTAAGTCGTGCGTTATGAGGTTAGTCATGCAAGAGATTGCTATACATGCCCTAGCGGATCACATTATATGGATTAACTTTGAGGATTTAAAAAACCAGTGGATCACTTCATACGTGCAATTTAATGAATACGTTTTATCCTGCATAAAAGATGATGAGAAGTACTACTTTTTTATAGACGAACCACAACTAGTATACGGGTGTGAAAAGACTGTCAACGGGTTGAGACTTAAGAATATCGACATTTATGTGGCAGGATCTACTGACAAATTGCTTGATTGTGAATTTGCAACACTGCTTGCTGGTAGATATGTTTCGTTTCGCGTTCTACCATTGTCCTTTAGAGAGTTTATTAATTTTCGTGATGCTTTTAATATAAGGATCGGCGATGAGAGATGCGAACTTGATATGTATATCGATGTTGGCGGTTTTCCGTATTTAGCTACGGTTGAGTTTAATCCATATGTATCGCGCAATATTCTAGAGGACATAAATTCATCTATCGTCTTAAAAGACATTATACAACGCACAAATACTAATAACGATCCACTTTTAAAAAGTCTTTTAGCATTTGTTTGTATCAATATTGGCAGACACGTGTCGATTAAGACAATTGGGGACTTTCTAAAAGGCGAAAAACTGAGTGTTGATCAAAACGCAATAGTTAAACACATAGGATATTTAGTGGACGCTTGTATCATTTACATCGCACCTAAGTTAGATATAAATAAAAAATGCAACACCAACGGTGAAAAATATTATCTCGGTGAGCATTCACTTCTATATGCATCATACGGATTTAGAGAAGAAAATAAAGCAAAAATACTTGAGAATATAGTTTATTTAGAATTGCTACGGCGCAAGTATACCGTAAGTACGGGTGTACTTCGGATAACAAATAGAAATAAAACAGGAAAAGAGAAAAACGTGACTCTTGAAGTGGATTTTGTAGCTGAAAAAGATCGCTCATATGTATACGTTCAGGTTTGCAATGATTTTAGATATTATAGCATGATTAAGGAGCAAAAATTCACTCCACTACTTGAAATTAAAAACCATTACCGCAAATACGTTGTCACTCTAGGCAATAGTTGGCAAGCAGACGAAAACGGGGTTAAAGGGATACCCCTAAAAGATTTTTTATTAAGACATGAATTATAGACCAAGTTAGATAAAACAATAGCCATTGATACACCGATTTTCTCGCTATTCATTTGCTAACTAGTTAACCTTTCTACTCAGTATGTTTGCACAAATTTAGAAGACAATAAAATTCAAGCAGCTCTTAAGATTGCCCTAGGGGTATATGTTGCAACATGCAATTATCAGGCAATCTTAAGCGCTGCATTTCTCAACACCAATGGTCAAAATAATATAGATAGCAAGTTTAGAGTCATAATTTGGTTCTTGCTAGAATAAACTATAATAGCAAATTGTGTAGTTTGCTAACAAGTGAGCTAGGAGGATATATGCCAATAAGATGCGATCGACGCGAGTTGATTAGACCAGTAAGACTATATTTAGATCAAGATATTTCAATAAGTGACGCAAAGGAAATAGTGTTTGCCACGGCTAAGGCGCAAGTGTCATCAGTGGACATACTAGCAGGTGAGGCTCGAATTTCATACAAAATAGAATATGACGTTGTGTATAGTTCTCAAGACAAAACTGATGTTTATTCTTCAACATATGAACGTAACGCGACATTGAAGAATACAAACATGATGCCAGGACAATATGCACATTTCACTACCGCTGTTGTGTCAACTGAGCATGCAGGTGTTGCAAACTTAAAAATGCGTGTTGAAATAGAAATTAGTGGATACACGATTATAGAAAAAGAGATTAATTTGCCCGAGATCGCGGATAATATCAATGTCAAATATGAGACGGTAGATATAGATCAAGTATTGCCCATTAAAGACGGCAATTTCAATCTTGAGCGGGAGTTCGATGTAAAAGAGGGAATATCAAAAATACTATTAGCTGATACTCAGAGCATAGTCAAAGAATCAAATATTCTGGATGGTATATGCGCACTCACAGGCGAGAGTTATACCTACATCACATATTTATCCGATGGAAACTTATCGTCAAGATGCTTTACAGTGCCTTGGAATTTTGAAGTGCCCGTTGATAGTAGCGCAGCTGACGTATCCGCGTGTTGGAGTGTTAGCGCGGAGGACACACTTGTAACATTGTTCGGTGAAACAGCAGAAAATGAAGCAGACAGCATTAAAATTCGAATTAATTTCAAAACTAACGGATATTTAGTAAATAACTACGAAATTAATTTTCCTGTCGATGCGTATAGCGTATCTCACGAGTTAGAAATAAAGAACAACATCTCGGATCTATTTAAAAACATTTGTACTGATAATATTACCGAAAAGGTCAGTGGAATTGCAAGGATCACAGAAGATAGAACACGAATAAGATCAATACTAGCAATTAGCCCGCCAACGGTCGGTGCAACAGTAATGTCAAATGATAATGGTCTAATGGTTGAAGGAATACTCACTTCAACTATTGCGTACTTAAATGGAGAAGATGAAGTAGCTTCAATACTCGCCGAAATACCATATAATTTCATCCTGGACAAGGATTTTCCGCAAAATGCGATAGAGTTATCTTCAAATGCAGTAATTAATTCAATATCGGCAAAAGCGCGTCATAACGATGAAATAGAAGTTGTAGCAGAAATCAATATCAATGTGCTCGCTATGATTATGAAAAAGATAGAGTATATTGCTAGTGTCAAAGATTCAAATCCACTTACAGCGGGCGATGTTGCTATAAGTTTATATATCGCAAAAAAAGGCGAGACAATGTGGGACGTTGCAAAAGTGCTAAGAGTTAGTATAGAAGATTTAATGAGGTTGAACCCAGAGCTTAAATACCCATTTACAGGTGGTGAAAGAGTTATAGTGTATCGTGCGCTAAACGACTAAAGCTAATAAATTCAAGTAAACCTGGCTAAAAATAATTTAAAGAATTTTTATCCGATTAGGTCTTGAGACTTGCATATAATGCCAAATAGTGAACGTTTGTTCACTATCCAGGCTGAACAGTTATAAAATTAAATTAATGACTCGAAAACAAGATTGTTAAAAAGTGAACACTTATTCAATTTTGATGACGGGAGCAATATAGCGGTTTTCGTCATCAACGAGTTCATTAAACAAACCAGGCACCTTTGAGAAATCGACCGTTTTATCAATAAAGTGTGACAATATTAATTGTCTTTGGGCTAGCAAATTGACAGCAGCTGTTATTTCGTTTGCGCCACAGGAAACACCTTTTATAGTTAACTGTTTTTTGGATATTAAACTTATGTTAGTGGGAACCTTAATTGACGATGTTGGTGAACTTACGATAATTCCATCTCCACATCTACAAGCTAGGCTAAACAAGAAGTGTGGCGATACTTTTTCACTTGCATGCAAGATTGTATGTTCTGCCATGCGTCCACCTGTAATATCCATTACTTTTTGATAGACATCTTCAACCGATTCATCGACCGTGTAATAAATACCGCATTTTGCAGCAAGATTAAGGTGTCTTTGGTCATTTGTTATATAAATTGGCACACCCTGATAATATTTTACTAGTTGTGCAATGATATTCGATAAAACTGAGCCACCAACTATAGCTACATATTCGCCCTTATTAATATTGAAAGTCTTTACTGTGGCAAGCGCCATAGCGATGGTTTCGGTAAAGAGTGCATCCGTTTCTTTGACATCATCAGGAAATGGTATTATGTTTTCAAATGGGAGTGCTATAAAATCACGCAAAAAACCATCGCGGTCTGAGCCGTAGATGGGTATATCGTTGAGTCCTTCACCATCTAAAAAAGATAGATCATATGGATTCAAAATAACTTTGACACCACGTTTTAAGCCGTACTCAGCACGATCTTCACTTATGCTTGCAGTCGCCATATGACATGGAACGATTGGGTATTTAACATTAATCTTGCCTTTATAGATACCCAAATCCGAATCGGAAACATATATCTGATCAATTTTAAGTTTAATTAGTTCTGGGGCGAATGTCTCGTTTTCAATTATATCAAAAAGAGAATCACCTTTAGCTTGATAGATCTTCATGCAACACCATTTAATTGAGAATATATCGATAGATGCCTATCGCTAGAATATGAAATTACAGTGTAATAGATGACTTAAGAGACTTGCAAGTCTCAATGCGCTGAGAGTTTGTGTGCATGCCGCCCTCTGAGATATTGACTCAAGAAGAGCAGATGCAATTTTTGTCTAACGCATTTGAGTAGCGTTGAACTACTACAATAAGTCTCTAACCAAATGCTAAGCATATTTGGCTTGTATTTATTATATCATAAAATAGCATAAAATGGCACACTATATTTTTTAATAATTGAATTTGTAATGCCACTTTCTTACTCGTGTGGAATGCCTCAAAACCACGCGTGAGTGGATTTATCAAAACAAGTTTTTATACGCATGCGGCAATGTCTTAATTTAAGCACTACAACGCGCCTGTAGCAAGCAAGACGCATGTGTCTCATATAACTTTATCAAATGTCGGTATTTGCGCCGCCATGGGCGTATTAATGTGATTAATCGAATAATACTAACATCTAAGAGATGAGCGATTTGTGAGCAAGATGAATGCCCTGTGAGACATAGCACTTTTATATTGCTAAGCAGAGTTTGCTAATTTGTCGCTGAAAAATCAAAGTCACATTTCCCGATGAAATCTGATTTAGGACTAACTGGTTTAGACTAGTAATTGATTTTTACGCTGAAGTTAGGGCATTAGAGTTTTAATAGATACATCCAAAGCGATGCTACCACATTGAAAGAATGTGGTAGCAGGGTAATTTGAATGTAACTTTTGTTAGCGTAATTATACAAATTAAAAGCGCCACTATCACCCTCGGTTCTTGAATTCCAATTTGCAACGATAACAGTGCACTCATAAAATTAGCTTGTTATGTGTTTTAGTGCGCTATTCGCATAGTTATGTTTTAAAAGCTGGCTAGAACAAATATGCTATTTTGAAAGCTCATTTTATGCTCTCAATGCAAAAACCCCCGTATTTGTTTGATGTATTTAGCCTAATGCGTTTTTAAATATTATAAATAGCGAATCCGCGTGAGTTAAGTCAAAGCAGAAATTAAATGCATTCACCTTCGGTGGTATTGAATATGCATGATATATCATGCGCAAACAATAATTCATTAACCCACTTCGAAACGTTTTGACCTAAGTCTACACTTTTGGCTCTCTCGCGTATATAATTCATTAATTCATCTTTTGAGATAGATATTGTCAACTCATTTGCATTTTCTAGATTGCGTTGTCGCATATATGCTGACACTTTGCGGAAGACTGTTGAACAATCTATTCCAGCTAATATCCCAACTGTGCGATACGATAAACCTAATGCATAGAGTGAAACGAGTACCTCAATATCGCAGGATTGTTTTCTTTCGATGAACTGGTGTCCACAATCCTTGCATAGGTAACTTTGTGTTTTCCTACGAAAACCATTCTTGACATAATTTGTTGATTTACATTTTGTACATAGCATAGCATCATTTTACCAAATTAATGAGTAAATGCAATAGAAAGCATAAAAGTTATAGCAAATTATACTTATAAATAGAAACACAATACATGCTAAATAGAATTTTGATATAAATAGCAGTATTTTTTCCGTGCAAATGCTATACA
>JAITLB010000171.1 GCA_031278175.1 Christensenellaceae bacterium | reverse complement strand
GATATGTTCTAATTTCATAAACATGTCATATAAGCAGAATTTGAGTCAGATGTTTTTTCTAACACAGTTTCTGCAAAACTCAAAGCATTGTTTTTGCAAACATTTTAACCTTGCGAATTATTACTGAGTATAACCGATTCAATCGTTGCATTTTAATGCTTGTTAATAATACAGAATTCATACACACCCGATTCCCGCTGCACCAGTATCCCCTGTTGATCCAGTATCGCCAGCTGACGCGCTACCACCAGTTGTCTTTTTACCACCAGATCCACCAGCACCTACACCTGGAATCATGTCAATAGATATTTTTCCGTTTATCTCTATTTCGCTAGTAACATTTAAGTTGTCACATTCATAGTACCAAGTTTTGGGTTTTGCGGGAAAAGAAAAATAACAGTTAATTTTTCATTGGTTGCGAGTTCTGTTTTATTCAGCGAAATGGATAATTCAATTGGCGAATCTCAAATAATATCATCTGGTGCATCATTGGATTCGGTTAGTGGCAGTCCACTATATATATTAAGACACAATAGAATTGTGAATAAGACTGCAATTACAGCGATTCTCATAATTACCTCCAGCAGTATTTAATATGCAACATTTTAAAATATCCGTAGCAAATGATACTACGCATATAGTGAACTTTAAAATATGCTTGCAAATCTGCACTAATATAAAACGTGAAGACGAGCAAATAACATCTTATGCCCTCATCATATTTTAATATCATAATTTTTTGATATATTATATACTAAATTAATATGAATTGCAATTAATTCACACGCAAACTTAAGGAATTTGCGCGAATAATTAATATTAATTTTTCTTGTACATAAAACTTGATCAGTTATGTCTAATTTGTCAATAAATGCTTATTATCATAGCAATTCTTAAGGTTTGTAATTATTATATTGCATTTCCTATTGATCTTATTAACATAATTATATATGATTTATATAAACATCTAGTCCAAACTCCTATATCATTTATCGTGCTAGTCATTATCATTATAATTCTCGCGCTTATTAATTCAAATTTTATTATTCTTTTAAAATTATGTATCTCTATAACTTAAGTCGTTTACTATCTTCCAATATTAAATGATCCTAGTAAAATGACATATAATGATGTTATCCTATCATAACTTAACAATCATTTATGACTATATCACTATTATGATGCATATGATTTCTTATCTGACTTGAGCGTATATAGTAACATATATTATGATGTAATACTGCAAACAATCACACAACTAGAAACTTAATTGCCACTATTATAATTTCACCTAAACAGCGACACACTAATAGTATAGCAAATTCAACGCTATTGAATTATGTTAGTTAACTATTATTCATCAATATAGTTAACCAGCAATGAGTTAATTATATTAGTAGATACAAAATGCTCTTAATCGTGACATCTTGAATAATTATCTTACAAACCCTCTATGCTACAAATTTTGACTTTTTCAATAGACTTATAACATGTCCGCTACTTGTTTGACATACTTGCAACCCGTTGATATAATATTAAATATTACTAAATTAGGAGTGGAATTTATGATGTCAAGCATAAACAAGCGACAGTGTATATTAGTAACTTTGCTGATAGTGTTTTTTCTAAGCATCACACTTGTTAGTGCGCAATTTATAATAAATTTTTCTACTGCTAAGACAGGCAATTCAAACTATGTCTTACATGATAAGACAGAAGTAACTAATTTCCTGGTTAATCACTATGGCGAATCATATTCGTGTAGTGAATTCAAATCCTCAATGATTTTAAATAGACCTAATATCAAGCAATCAACTATGAACGATCAATTTAAATATCTGACTGGTATGAGTGTTACAGGCACTTGTAGCGAAGTCGCTACCACACAACTAATAAAGTCGTATGGTTATGCTTCTACTTATGGATATCCATCTACATATAAACATATTATGACTATTGCTAAAGACAAGAAATATTGGACATCTGCGGGAACGGCATCAAATAAAATTGACTCTCTAGTCACTGACTCATTTAAATTTTTTGGTTCAAAAAAAAGGGGTAATAACGATTATCTGAATATCTATTCAACAATTACTAAGTACATTAATCAAAACAAAACACTCTTATTTTCATGTTCCGATCATACAATGCATGTTGTAGGATACGCAACTTGGGAAGTAAGATACAAACAGAATGTATTAGGAACAAATAAATATTATAGAATTAATGAACACTTTGTAGTTGTCAATGACGGATGGTATGATGCATCGTCCAATGAAAAAAATCGTCAATTTTCATATTATCCAGCATCGTTAATAAATATTAGAGATTTTGTGTTAACTAAGGTAGTGTAAAATGAATTCTAAATATATATCTAGATTAAGAATAATCATACCAATTGCAATTATACTTGTCATTTGTATTTCTGGATTAAGCATTTATTTTACAATGGCAAACAAAAAAGTTAAAATAGAATTATCATCTTTTGACAGTTTAGCAACTTTCGAATTAGGCGAAATACGCGTGATGGGTAAGCCATATAATGACACTCATTTTAAATATATTTGTTTTTCCACCGACTCAGGCAATGTGCTTGAATTAGTTGAAAGCAAGGCACAAGTCTTATATACAGAAACCCTCAATTATGATGAGAAATTATACGTAGTATTACATGATGACTATCATTATGTACTCGAGATATCAGACAGTTCTAATACATATTGGATATACAACATGTACTTAGAATGTTCTGGGACTAATGGAGGCTTATTTTATTTTCCGTTTCCAATATTATCAACTAGACAAGATAATATTGTATTATCGGAAGATGGTTCTAATACTATTCTGTGGGATGAAATAATCTATGTAAATGATTTTGATATGCTTGTTGAGTTTTATTCCCGAATAAATACTCAGTATTCAGTGGAAATCGACAACGACAGTCGTAAAATTAAATTGTACTCAAGTAAAAAAATCTATTTAAACAAACTTGAGATCGTGAACGATTTTAAAGTTGAAATCGTTTGTGATGAAAATGGAGTAACATTACTAGCGGAGGATATTAATAATGCTTAATACTGAAAATTCCGTTCAATTAAGTATCATTTCAAAAAAGTTCCATAATAATATTGTTTTAGATGGGGTTAATTTAGACATAAAAGCTGGTACAATTATTGGAATTACAGGTAAGAATGGTGCAGGAAAAACTACATTACTTAAAATAATTTTGGGTTATATCACTGACTTTGCTGGAATAAAAGATTTGGGATCAAGTACTGTATCAGCACTTATTGAAATGCCTGTTTTCTATGATTCAATTTCAGGATTAGATAATTTAAATTATATGCTTAACAATAATGAATATATTAGGGCTCTAGAAATAGCTAAATCGTTTAAATTGGGCGAATATTTAAATAAACAAGTTAAAAAATACTCATTGGGAATGAAACAAAAATTAGGTTTAGCAGTTGTTCTTTCACGCGATGCTGACATTTATTTGATTGATGAACCATTTAATTCATTAGATATGGAAAGCATCGATAAGTCAATTGATATTATTAAAGATTATAAAAGCAAAGGTAAGACTATTATTATAGTATCACATAATATGTCACGCGTTGGAATCGATTGTGACCAAATTTATATGATTAAAAACGCAAATTTAATTCAAATAAATTCTAAAAACAAAACACCACAGGTCGTATATATAGCTAAATTTAATAATGTTGCCACAAGAGATGCAGCAAGAAATCTAATTGGTGATTTCAAAACAGAAAAATTAAATGACAATTCACTGTCAATCATATTAGATCGGAATGATTTAAATATTTTACTCAAACGCTTAAGCGATTCCGAGCTGATCGAAATCTACGAAAATCATGACCAAAGAATGCCAGGTGATATGTAATGAAAAGGGAACTGCTAAGAGTTTATAAAAATAAAGGTATTTTAATTGCGATATCTCTCGTTCTGATTATATTAATTATATTTGCATGTAATTACGTAACCGAGTTATCTTCAATTAATAAATTAAGAACACCATATTATGAAAATTTTGATGAAATTAATGAGCGCATTATCGAGCTTAAAGAAGCAATTAAAAATTTAGATAGCAAGCAATATGATTATTCTTATAAATTAGATGAATATCAGACATTATTAACATTCTACCAGTTCGTATTTGACAATCAGATTGAGCATGCAGATCTAACACAGAACTATCAATCGGACAAAGCTAATATATACTTTAATAGTTCCGATTCGAATACCCCAGATGATAGAGTAGCTTATATACTCACTATTTTGCCTACTTCATTAATATTTATAATGGGGTTTGTAATACTTCTTTGCGCTTTCCTTGTCAATTATGATTTCACAACGGGTGTGTACAAGTTATTATATGCTCATAATAACAATCGAGCCAAAATATTTTTACGCAAATTCCTCGCTTGTCTAACTGTTACAAGTGTAGTATATGCACTTGTTTCTGTTTTTGTTGCTATATCAAGCTCATTGTTTGAAGTTAATTTCACTATTATCATCGTTACTGAAAGTTCTAGTGCTTATATCGTAAATAGTAATGCATATATTTTCATCGAGTATTTAACTTCGTTTACTGTATTAATGTTTATTACACTTATCTTCTTTTCAATTAGTGTTATGATAAGGAATATGTATCTTGCAATTTTAATTAATGTCATAATTGGAATAGGATACTATTTAGCATATAGTTCAGAATCTGTTATCCTCAATTTTGCCTTTGCTGAATTAATTAATTGTGTTGATGCATTTGTCCCAGTTTGGGTCTTTATTATTTCCATATTACTACGCTACACCTTAGCACTTGGTATGGTTTACGGATCAAAACGGTTGCTACTTGCGCGTCAATTCTAATAAGGGTCATTTCTTAATTTGAGAGTGTGTTAAAATTTTACTTAAGTTTATTTTGTTTAGAAAATGAAATGTGTAAAAAATAGAAATCTAAAGTTTGCATATGGAAGTATTGAGATTATGACTTAATTGCTTGCTAACAAGATTAATTAGCTTTTTATATCAACGCA
>JAITLB010000037.1 GCA_031278175.1 Christensenellaceae bacterium | reverse complement strand
TAATGAGGACTATAATTCCCACGGGATTCAATTTTGTTTTCACTATACAGAAAACACATCGACTTTAAACCGCATAGATATTTTGATTGACGGAGACAGAGTGACTCTTGCGGGAAAGGCTCGTTTCTCAGTAGTAGACAAAATTGAATATAGCATGCCTGTAGCATCTACAACAACAGATAATTTAGTTGCCCGCGACACCATCGCGACAGAAATGATATCTAACCTCAACAAAATCGACAACAACCAAACATTAAGTAAGAGTAAGAGGAGCAAAATAAGTAATTTGCTTTCCTCAAAAATCCAGAGGATTTCTGCTCTCGTCATGATTCTAACTGCAATTTTGGTGGCGTTTTCTGTAAGTTTAATTGACGGCGCAACCAAAGTAGATCCACTACAGTATCAAGAATCATCTTCTAACACTGTTGCACTTGCGTTTCCCACTAAAAATACTACTCAAAGGTTATATGATCTGCGACAGAACCCATTAATTGAGTACATCGTGCCATATACTGTGCCTATGCAATTAAGATATGCAAATCACGGATTATTTCAAAGCACTTTCATTGATAACGAATATTTAAATTTCACAGTTAAACCGCTACCGTTGGAACTAATAAAAGAAAATGACATCCTTTATGGAGAATTCCCGTCAAATTCTTTTGAAGCTGTAATTGACAAGTTTTTTATAGAATCCGCTTTTTTTGAATCTAATAGCTCAAGCGGAATGAGTAGCATATTCGGAATTACATCCCCAAAAGGGTTTCTCGGTGGCGATTTATATTTATCCGATACCTTTAGTATAAGAATTGTTGGTATTTCTAATACAAACACACCCACAATATATCTTGGAGAGGATCTACTATTTGCATTGTCAACACAATCAAATACTCAAGCAGATAAACCGCTGTTGTCTGAAAAACTCACTCCTTTTGTCACGAATGAAATTCATTTTGACAACAATGACGAGATATATATTTCTGAATCTGCATATAATAACTCTGGTTTTATAGCTAGCGAGGATAATCACATAATAATAGCCGATAAGGAGTATTATGTCAAAGGTTATTATCAAAGCGACATCGAAATAGATGCCTATATTTTATCGAGCACGGAGTTAGAGCAAATAACATTCGCAAAACTCTCAGCAAGTGCATATCTCGAAGTTGTCGTCAAAGGAAATGTGGATGAGGCAGTTGATTTGCTCATGTCACAGGGCATTTCAGCACGACCTTTGACACAAATCGAATATGATGCGTATCTGCGCTCTAATAATACACAAATGACATTGCAACTTGTTTTTACTATTGCAATAGGAGTAGCGGCCATTCTATTCTGTTATTTTTCTGCTAAAACTACTATTATTGAAAAGAAAAAAGAACTCGCAGTAAAAGTGGCATTGGGCGAAGCACGAATAAAACTACTCAATGGGTTTATTGTTAATGCTTTAATATTCTTTGGATTATTTGCTTTGCCCTCATACATAGTTACTGGGATCGTTATAGAGTCGGTTTTAATCAAATCTCAAGGGATTTTTTCCATGATGAGCTTTTCAATAGCAAATTTTGCTTGGGGTTGTCTAATTCTATTGTCAATACCTATAGCAGTCACAATTTTACCAATGACCAGATACTTGTTCAAAAAACCAATTTTACTTCTAAGAGAATAAGCACGCGCTCATAAAGGATAGTAAACAACGCAAACTCTATACTTAACTAAAATTTACATTAGACTAGTTCGTTAACATATAATATGGTATAATACCTGCAGTCCCATATATCATGACGATATAAACTAATCTAGGCAATAATATGAAAATTATTCAGCAATATGATAAACGCGTAGGTATTACTTACGTTTATGAAAAAGAATCTTACTGAGACAAAGCTAAAAAGCAATCTAGGTCGCGTTGCAAACTTATCAGTTAAAATGATGCTGCGACTGGCAATGTCATAAACACTCGACCTAGAAAACATACAAATCAAGCAACATCACGGCGATTGTTTGCGGGATGTACTTATCTTTTCGATGAGATTGTTAAAAATATTGGGCTTTTAGAGCATCTTAAAGCATGTTTTTCGATGAGCTTCTTAAAAATCTTGTCAATTTCTTATTATTTGATTCTTGAAAACGGCACCTCTATGGATAGATTCCCAAAATGGTCTATAATACATAAGCATCCATATGGCGAGAACCTTCCAACACAGAGAATAAGTGAATTGTTTGATAGTATATCAGAAAGTGATAAAGATGCGTTTTTAATTTGCATAGTAACCAGAGGACAAATGATTTGAGTTCTGGTTCTATGATACAACCTAAATTCCCGCAATTGTGCGTAGGTCGATGACAACGTTAAATTTTAAAAACTGACATTGTTATCAGCACGCGATACACTGCGTGAATTTAGCTTGGCGCACTATGCAACAATTAGAAAGCACCTTAAAGTGCCAGCTAAATTGCTCAATACTGATCCTCAGCTAAAACTCTCAGCAGTGCTGAGAGTTTTAGCAAACATTAAATTCATTTCGCCTTGTTGTCCGAGAACAAGCATTTCCAACACGTTCAATAAATTGTTCAATCATCTAAAACAATACTTCTTTTGCTAACCACTGGTTGTTACCTCAAAACTCTCAGCACTGCTGAGAGTTTTAGCAAATCTTGAATTAATTTTTTCTTATTTATGCGAATAAAAAATTTTCTACATGCCAAATAAATTGTTTGAAAATGACGAACTTGTTTAGCAGTTTGACACTCGCAAACGAAAATCTTTTAATGCTGAAAAGCAAGTAGCTTTCTTAATTAACGCTTATATTTAGCTATTATTAAATGAAAGGCATTTAATGCGTGAGCATATCAATTTAAGCATTAAAGGAACATTGCCATATATAGTGGCATAGAAATTACTTTGCCTGCTTGCTTTATATTTCCAGTGCTAAACCTATAACCAAATGGCGCTTTATGATTGTTAATAAATTGGGCAAGAGCGGATGATTTGGTTTCCGCTATTTCAACAACTATAGGTATTGTTTCACCATTGTAATCGTACAAAAAGTCAACATCTCCACAACTATCGCAAGAATTTAAAAAGCGAAGTTCTAGACCTTTCTTAAGCAAAACATCTGCGATAAAATTTTCATAGAGCCGACATTTTAAATTCTCTTCGAGTGACTGGTTGAAAAAAATGTCTTTAACCTGGATACCGTACATTGCAACAAGAATACCTATGTCACAAACATAGTATTTGCAACAATCACTTTGGATATACGCAGTTGATTGATATTTGTCTAGCAATGAATTTTTACATCTCTTGACAACACCAATATCCACCAGCAAATTAAATAACCCATCATAAGTGCTTACTTCGCTGAATTTTTGAAATTTAGGATCTTGATTATAAGTAAGTATTGGTCCCAATTGACTAAGGATTGGATCGAAGTAACTCTGCTGTGAGTATTTACTTGTATTGTGAATATAAAGTGCAATTTCGTCACGGTAACTTGTAATAAATTTCTCCTGTTCGAGATGAATTAGACCATAATTTTTTTGGGTCTCAAGGAAAAGCTTTACAAATCTCGGGATACCACCGACCAACATATACTCGTGAACATATTCAAGCATTTTAGAATTCATATAGCCATCAATTTGACGCTGGGTAATGAAGTGTTCACGGAAAATAGAAATTATTTCATCAGTCAGCCCTTTAGCCCACAAAAACTCTTCAAAATCCATTGCGAACATTTCGATTTGATGTTCATATTTATCAGTGAGTGAGTTGCCTTTACCATCTGAGTATTCAGGCATAGTAGTAGTCGAAACAATTATATCACATCTCCCGTCATCAACCAGAGACCGCAAATTGGGTATCATTGAACTCCACATCTGCATATTGTCAAAAAAGAGCAATGTATCACTGTCAAAAGTTACATTGGGAAAGAGAAGTGATAACATTTCATAAAATGCTATTGCATTAAAATCATCTTCCAACAGTTTCCTGTGCTCCACCTTGAAAATTGGATCAATTTCAACAATATTTTTATAATTTTGTCGTCCAAACTCTCTTATGATAAAAGTCTTACCAACTTGCCTAGCCCCTTTAACTAAAAGATACTTTGCCTGTTTCTTTGTTTTCCACTCCAAAAGAGTGCCCATGATTTTTCGTTTAAACATCGGAAAACCTCCATTTTCACATATGCATTTATAGTTTCACTAAACCAAACTAAACTAACAGATAACATCTGCTCTTCACTAAAAACGCGCAATGTAAGATTCGATTAGAAAACATACATTGAGATACTGTTTTGCAAAAACGTAGAAGTTATACATCACCTCTAGTCTATACTCGTGGTGTTACAAAAACATTGCCATATAAAGTGGCAGAGTTAATTTATTGCCAACTTGTCCTATATTTCCAGTAACAAATTTGTAAGCAAATGATAGTTCGAATTTGTCAAAAAATTTGTTAAGAGAATATGAGGCACCATTACCGGCTTTGACTTCGATTGGAATTATATGACTATTGTAGGTGTATAAAAATTCAATCTCCTCACTACCAGTCTTACTAGATCTGAAATAGTTTAATGGCAAATCCTTTTTGATTAAAATATCGGCGATGAAATTTTCGTAAATGCCATCTTTGGGAGAGCCTTCAAGAGTATTATATTGAATTCCAGTTTTCAATTCTATGCCATACATGGCGACAAGTAACCCTATATCTGTTAGATAAACTTTGAAACGCTCTTTTTGTTTATAAGCTTCCAGCGGAAATTTCGGAATGGAAACATTCTTGCACAGTTTAACAAGACCCGCATCTTTGAGCCAATCAAAGCATGTATCAAAATGCTTTGCGGATTTGCATTTTTCGACTAAAGAGTATTGGAAATTTCTGTTGGTTTCTTGAGCTAACTGCATCGGAATTGAGGAGTAACAGTTTTTAATTTTAGGTTTAACTACATCTGGCGCATATACAGTAATATCATCAAGGTAACCTTTAATAATCTTCTGCTGCTCGGTATGAACAGGTTCATAATTGCCTTCAGTCTCAAGAAAAACTTTTACAACGCTAGGCATGCCACCCACCACCATATAGTCGCGCATGTGTTCAAGCATAATCTCATTTAATCTCTCATTAACTTTTTGTTTGTTAATGAAGTGCGCTCGACAAATGCTAATGGTTTCTTCTGTTACACCTTTTGCCCATAAGAATTCCTCAAAGTCCATTGCATGCATCTCTATGTGTCGCTCGTAACCTACAGGAATCGAGATACCATCTTTATATGCTATGCTTAGCATTGAACCTGCGGCAATTACGTCACACCTTTTGTCTTCACCTAAAGGCTTTAATGCAGTTCGCGCTGCAGCACACATTTGAATCTCGTCAAGAAAGATCAAAGTGTCGCTGTCAAACGGTACGTCTGGAAAGCGCAGTGACAATTTGCTATAAATAGTTGAAGCATCGAGCCTGCCGCCCATAAAAAAAGATTTATCACCTTCATTCAAAAGGAAATTCAGCTCAATGACATGTTTATAGTTTTGTCGTCCGAACTCTCTTATGATAAAAGTCTTACCTACTTGTCTTGCCCCTTTGACAACAAGACACTCATGCAATCTTCGATTCTTCCATTTCAAAAGCGCATTTATGAATTTACGTTTGAACATCCTAATTTTAGTCCTCCAGTGTCTATTATGGTTTAACACTCAATTTCGAATCAACATAATTTATGCGTTTTCGAAAATTCTGCAAACCTTTAAAATGCAAAGATTACATCTTTATATTCGATAATCTAGAGTAAAAGCATTTGCATTTTCACTGATCTTAATTTACACACCTAATATGTCAAAAACAAGTACAGAAAGTGTGTTTTTTTGATTGCGAATGAAAATAGTTTGAAATTTAAAATTCCTTTATCGGCCCAAATTGTACAATTATAGGTCCACTGCATATAAATGTCGCCGCTAATTCTCACAACCGAGCTGAGAGAATTAGCGAGTATTAATTTTGATTTACTATGTCTTGTGTAAAAATATTTCTACACACATCAATAAATTGCTAGAATATTTAAAACTACAGACCTCTAACTCCAATCAAGTTGCCTTTGCTTAAAACTCTCATCAGTGCTGAGAGTTTTAAAAATATTACTTTGATTTGCCGCGCCTTACTACAAGTGCAAAGATTCCTAACGCGACATATATTCTCAAATTATATAACGTAGTGCGCATGGTCACAATCACGGGTATGCTTGCCTTCAAACATCTAAGCAGAGCTGAGATGTTTAAAGGGGGAAAAAATGTTTCTAACTTTCTATAATGCACCGAAAACCGCTCGGTTTAACGATCTGAATTATCTAGTGCTAAATAGTG
>JAITLB010000029.1 GCA_031278175.1 Christensenellaceae bacterium | reverse complement strand
TTGCATTTTGCACACTTAATTATTAGAAGTTTTCTTACAATATCGAAATGATTGGTATGTGATTTGCTTGAGGCATTGGCATGGGTGTTGCGCTTTGTGTTACTTTTAGAAATTGACGCTAGGGAAAATTTTTGTATATGTGCCGTAAATTTTGAAATAGATACATTGAGAAGTATATATTTGTCAAACATTGAAAAGTGTGCTAGGACAACTGCTGGAATTGGAATTATAAACGAGAGTGGGATCACTAAGATTAAAATTAGTCTAGACATATATACTTAGTATGTGCAAGACTGCCACACATATCAATTTGATTATCGGAGTTTGGCTCTAAGTTTAGTTAATACTGCGTCAAAATAGACAGGTAAATTCGATTCAAAGCGCATAAGCTCACCCGTTTTAGGGTGCGTGAACTCTAATCTCGAGGCATGAAGCAGTTGACCACTCAAGCCAAACTTATTTGATCCACCGTATGTGCTATCACCTACTACGGGGTGATTGATATGTTTAGAATGTACTCGAATTTGATGGGTGCGCCCAGTACCTAATTTGAACTCAACTAGTGTATATTCGCCAAACCGTTCCATAATCGTGTAGTGAGTAATGGCATGGCGGCCCTCAGCTACTACAGCCATTTTTTTTCGGTCAGTTTTTGATCTAGCAATCGGTGAAGTTATTGTGCCACTATCAACTTTTATATTTCCATCGACCAATGCGGTATATATGCGTGTTGCTGTCTTTGCGGCGATTTGAGATGATAGTGATTTATGTGAATTGTCATCTTTAGCTATAACGATGAGTCCAGATGTGTTTTTATCTAGACGGTGGACAATGCCAGGTCGCACAACACCGTTAATTGTAGATAGATCGCTAATGTGGTGAAGCAAGGCATTTACTAATGTGCCGTTTTGAGCGCCAGGTGCGGGATGCGTCACCATCCCTTGCGCCTTATTAATTACAGCAAGAGTAGCATCTTCATATATTATCTCTAGCGGCAAATCCTCAGCCGTAGCATTTATTTCCTCGACATTTTCTAATGCTATCTCAATTAAATCACCTTGCTTTAATATAACACCAGCTTTTTTTATAGCTTTGCTGTTAAGCATTATCATGTCTGATTCGAGATGTTTTTTGATTCTACTGCGCGTAAAGTCGCTAAGAGTTTCAGCTAGAAATACATCTAACCGCACACCCGCCCTGTCAACTGTAATTTGAATATTATTTTGCAACATCTAAATTCACTTTTGCCTTTTTAGGTGCGGTGTTTGCGGGTTTATATATAAAAATTGCATATATAAACAACAAGATAAGACCGATAATTAATTCGCTGTCAGCAAAATTAAATATAGGGTAATCGATTAGTTCAAAGTACACGAAGTCGCGCACATGTTCTAGTGTTAGACGGTCAATGCCATTGCCAAGCGCACCACCGATAGTAAGAGACAATGCGAACTTGATCGAGGTGTGCGGGTTATTAGTCAGTGACAATAGAACTGCAAGCATAACAGCACTCATTGCTATAGAAAAAATTCCGAGTATCAGGGTGCTGTTACTGAACATCCCCCAAGCAGCGCCTGGGTTTTGTCCAGTAGTAAATCGCAATACCCCGTCGATTATTATAAAATCTTTTCCGCTCTTTAGTATCGGTTCATAAATTAATTCTTTTGTCAGCAGGTCAAAACTTACAAAGAATGCGACTGCTAAAAGTTCTATGAAAATTTTAAATATTAATGTTTTGTTTCTCATTATACCTATTGTGCTGATCATAACTTGATCAGTTTGTTTTAGATCCTATTAATTTTAACATAATGTAAAATTGCTGTAAATGATTAGAGCCGAATATTGCTAAAATATGATTAGTTTTTTAGCTAACTCGCACTTTAGATATTAGACTTGCCTTAAAGTTATTAACTTTTCCATAAATGGCAAAGTATAGTGCAACCTGTATAGCGGTCTTATTCGGTTTCGAATTCAAGTTCGAGTTTCTCAAATTTTTGTGGCACATGAAACGTGCTACACAGCGTAGGATACGCTGCATAAAGAGCAAGTGTTCCATCGCTTTTGAAGTCTTGCTGATAAATGTTTATTTTCGACTTGTGCTCATCCCAACCTAATTCGATTAGTATTTGTAGCGGCAGATGCACAATAGCCTCCCAACCTTTGCTATTCCTTTTGGCGCTATATGCAAAAGGAATAATGTCTATAGGTGTAACATCCAGGTTGCTAATATAATCGCTGTTGTTAATTATGACAGCATAAGCGATTCCATCAGGATTAACTTCCAATTCGAGATATCTAGAATCTGTCCCTAGTGTTATCATTATCTCGACTATATCGCCTTTCCATAAAGGATCATTGTAACTCTCTCCAAATGAAATAATCGCGTTATCTTGGATGCTAAAATTAAATGATAAACAATTGCTTGAAAATGTAGCAGAACAAGTAGTCGTGTGTACACGCCTGGTATAATTGTCTAGCAATTTAATCAAGCAAGGTGTTTTTGATAATTTAAGCATAGATGTCTCCTCAAAGTTTTTCTAGTATGTTTTTCTTTACAGAAATCACAATAAAGATAAACGACTACAGTGCGAATAAAAAACATGGCTTAACAATTAGAATTTGTTGGCTTGAAACTCTCAATGAAGATTCGCATCTGTGATATATGCCTTTTCATATCTTCAAGCAACTTAATTTGAGTCCGTGCTCTATCAAGATTATGGTTTTTGCGGTGGATTCTAAAATACTTATCACCATTTAGGTGATCGGTAAGAAAGCGCATGCCGCATTCAAGAGTCATAACAATTGGGCCAAAGTGCATATATTCAAATTCAGTCGGTTCTAATATACTAACCACTTCGGGCATGAAACCGCGTGCAAAAGCTTTATATGCATCTAGTGAAAACTTAACAAGCGACAAGTCGCGCTCATCCTCACTAGCCAAATTCGCACCAGACCTAATAGCATCACCGAAATCATAAATAATTGATCCACTCATGACAGTATCCAAATCTATTACCGTGACAGGTTTGTTATTTACTATATCAATTAGGACATTGTTAAGCTTTGTGTCATTATGCGTAACTCGACTTGGTATTAACCCATTTGCGATTTTATCGACTATTATGGACACATAACTTGATTGGTTTAAAAAGAAGTCAATCTCATCTCTAACAGAGTCCCGTCGACCTGCTAAGTTGAGTTCGATAGCTTCAAGAAGAGCGTTGAATCGGCTTGGAGTGTTGTGAAAATTAGGAATTGTTTCTTTTAAACAATTTACAGAAAAATCATCCAAGTGTCGTTGGAAACACCCAAATCCTTTGCCAGATATGAACAACTGTTCGTTTGTTGGTGTTGATTCAATGCTGACACCCGCAGTGATGAAGTTGTAGCATCTATATGCACCAGTCTCGTCAGCGTAGTAATTACTACCATTCTTCGTTTTGATAAGTTTAAGGCATTGACTATCATCGCCACCATTTTCGAGCGTTTTCTTCTCGATATGAGCAACAACTGCAGCGATATTGGACATCAATCCATCAATGTCTTTAAAGACATTTTCGTTGATGCGTTGCATGATATATGCCGCTGTGCTGTTGTCATCTAATTCAACTTCAATTTTATGAGTTGAATTTATATGCCCATTTCCATATGGACAGTGTCTAACTAAATTTCCAGTACAGTTAAACTGTGAAAATATTGTTTCTATATTCCCCATGAATTCCCCTATGTGTTTATTTTTATTTTAATGAGAACCATATTGCGAGCTAGCCACAATCGTTTTCAAATTATGACTAGCTCCTTTGATATATTTTATCCTATTATTGTTTTTCTCCGCGATCCTAAGATTATTAAAATTAAGATTAGGAGAAGCAGGACAACACCGC
>JAITLB010000123.1 GCA_031278175.1 Christensenellaceae bacterium | reverse complement strand
GCAACAATGCACTTTTTAGCTGACAACTTGAAGAAGGATTTAAGACTTGAAGATAAAGCAATACGAAGACTTCATGGTGAAATGTCAGACGTTGAACAAAACCAAATGGTGGAAGATTTTAGTCGTGGCGATTCAGATATTCGTATACTTGTAGCATCGGATGTTGCCTCAGAAGGTATTAACCTACACTATTTTTGCCATCGGCTCATCCATTTTGATATTCCATGGTCATTAATTGTATTTCAACAAAGAAACGGTCGTATAGATAGATATGGACAACTGGAAAGACCAGATATTCGATACATTCGCATCGATACAAAAAATGAAACAATCAGAGGCGATTTAAGTATTATATACATAGTTGCAAAAAAAGCAGAACAAGCACGAGATAATTTAGGCGATGCACCGCCAATAATGTGCAAGGATACAGCTGACGAGGAGACGAAATATTTCGCAGACGCGATTCAGGCAAAAATGTCTACTGAGGATTTCAATAAAAGTTTAGATGAGCAAACAAAGGGTCTTGACCTGTTTGAAAATTTCATGAAAAAACCCGCACAGAAAGTTTCTGTTGATAAGAATGATGGTACGCTACTTAGTGACATTAAATATATAGAATTAGGAATGCCTGTTCTAAGCGAGCATTTTGGTAAGCGAATAGATCAAAAACCTTTTGATAAAGAAGAGTTTGGAGAGGTCAATCCTTTCACAAGGCTTGGAGAAGCCTTATCAAGGTTAATGCCCGATGAGGCACTTACAACCGATACTATTAAGCTATCACACAAAAAAGAGCGTATAAAAAAAGAAATGGCGGAGGGTTTATACACTAGCACATCTAAGGATTCATGGAATGAGGTACAATTTTTATGGAAATTGCATCCGATATTTACCTGGATGAAAGATATAGGTGAAATTTTATATAAACGCGATGAAGTGCCACTTCTCGGTATTGATGTAGATGAAGTTCCAAATGAATCAAAGATAGTAGAGGGTGATATTATATTCATCGTGGCGGGCACTGTTTGTAATGAGCTGGGCCACCCTGTAATAGATGAGTGGAGAGGTTTGCTGTATAGAAATGGCGAAGAATCGTGCAAGGAACTCACTATGAAGAAAGTGCTAGCGATGACAGACTTGTCAGAACCGCAATTGCCTAATGCTCTATTGTTACAAACGGAACGCAATTCTGAACATGTTAATAATGCTAAAAGGCATTTAGCGGATGCAATTTCTAAGATGGAGGAGATTTTGGTACCTCTTGTAGAAGTTTATGAGAATGAGATTAGAGAAAAAAAGGAAACTGAAGCTGAGAAACTTGATATTTTAGAAAGAAAGCATATTGAATTTGTTAAGTCAAAATACAAAAGTGATGATTTACTAAAACAAGAGGAACAAAAAACAAGAGACATGTTTAGCGAACATCGCAAGAGGGTAGAAGGCGCATATGAGTTGCAAGAGTTTCGCTATGTTCGAATTATAGCAGTTTTAGTGGGGTGTGCTTATGTCATTTAATTTAAATGGAATAGAAAATAACTGTAATTTTTTCTCTAATTATTATTTTGAGAACATATTTGAGTCGGATGCATCCGATTTCATTTCAAAATTGAATACCTCTACAGATGTCACTGAAGATGGCAAATCCAAAAAGCCATGGTTAATGCTTAGAGAAATTGGTGAGGAAATAAAAAAGATTCACAAAAAACAAGCGGGTTTAGTGTCAGACGAAGAGATCAATGAAGATATACAAAAACTAGCTGATAAATATATTAATGCATTAGGATATCCTCCTGCAAACCCGAAAATTGCGACCATACAGTTTAACCATCAAATACCAGTTTATCTCGAAATTCAGAAGAGCCAGCTAGCATATCCAACACTTTGGATATTAACAGCTCGCGCGACGAAAGAGCAACCAGACATGTGTGACGGAACCATATTCAATGCAGGAAGCTTTATAGATGACACGCTACCATCGTTAAATGTACCGATGGAAAATTATAATACGCTAACGAGGATTTTAACTTCAACCAACATACCACATCCTAGATTTCTGCTTATAATAGGGCTAGATCATATAATGCTAGTTGATCGCACAAATTGGGATAGAGGACGATGTTTTCATTTTGATTGCAAAAAAATATTTGCCGAAAACGATGAATCTAGACTAAAAGCTATGACTGTTCTATTGCATCGCATGACGCTGTCACCCTTAGATGGGGAACCATATATGGACATGTTCAAGCGGAATTCATATAGACATGGTGCAGGTGTCTCAGAGGATTTGAAATATGCAATGCGGCAAGCCGTTGAATTGATAGGAAATGAAGTCATAAAGGACATGCAAGAGAGATTGAAGGTGGACTTAGAAGAACATCCAATTGATGTCAATGAGCTGACAACTGCGTGCCTTAGGTATATGTATGGTCTAATATTCATATTGTTTCTAGAGGCAAAAAAAGATCTTAAATATCTAGAAATGGATGCACCAGCATATTTTTACACTTATTCATTAGAGTCCCTGCGCGAGATAGTTGATACTATTAAACCTGAGGATGAACATTTAATGGAGGTAGGAAATTTCGCGGATCAAACAATCAAAACGCTATATCGAATAATTTATAAAGGACATCCAGGTGATCACAATTCTGTGGTTCGCATTCGAGAATCAAAAAACAGACATGATGATTCATTTACGATAGACCCCCTGCCAGTGCATTTGTTCGATCCAGATTATACAAAGTTGGTAAGAGATGCAGTTTTATCCAACAGGGCTTTGATTAAGATTATAAGAAGCATAAGTTGTAAAGGCGCGTCTAAGCAAAATGATAGCAAGGCTAGGATTTCATACGCATCGCTTGGCATAAATCAAATGGGTGCGGTATATGAAGCACTATTATCATATCGTGGTTTCATAGCTGAAGAGAAGTTGATTGAAGTAAAACAAGCTGGTGCCGAAGCGAACATATTAGCAACAGGATATTTTGCACCATATAATAATTGGCGAGATTATGATCAACAAAATGAAATAGCACGACATAAAGGGGCGCATGGTCAAAATACGACATACGATAAAGGTGATTTCATATATAGATTGACTGGTCGTGAGCGCGAACAATCTGCATCATACTACACACCAGAGTCCTTGACAGAGTGTTTAGTCAAGTATGCATTACGCGAATTGCTTAAAGGTAAAACGGCTGAAGAAATATTGCATCTTAAAATTTGCGAACCAGCTATGGGAAGTGCTGCATTCCTAAACGAAGTAATAAATCAAATATCTGAAAAGTATCTTGAATTAAAGCAAATAGAATTAAATGATGAAATAGAATTTGATGATAAACTGAGCGAGTTGCAAAAAGTAAAGATGTTCATAGCTGATCGCAATGTATATGGTGTCGATTTAAATCCCATTGCCGCAGATTTAGCGGAAGTGACATTGTTGTTAAACACAATATCCGAAGGTGGTTTTGTGCCTTGGTTTAATACCCAATTAATGAATGGCAACACGCTTGTAGGCGCAAGGCGACAAGTATACGATATAAGTCAATTAAAGGATAAAAATGCTTCTAACTATTGGCTTAAATGCGCACCAAAACGGTTAGGCCCCAAAACCAATCGTGCGAAAACGGAGGTCTATCACTTTCTGCTAGGCGACCTAGAAATGTCTAATTACGCGGGGAATAAGATAATAAAGTCTATAGCAAAAGAAAATATAGATAAAATAAAGAAGTGGAACAAAGAGTTCACAGAACCCTTTAATGACATATATATTAATGAATTGCAATCTATATCGGCATACATAGATGATCTATGGGAAAAGCATATTAGCATCTTGAATGCCGTAGAGCAAGAGACAACAGACTCGCTTTCAATATATGGAAGAAAAGAGCCAGAGAAATTAACTAAAACAACAATAAAAGAAAAGGATATGATATATGAAAGCGTATTCGATTCAAAACGCGATTCGGATAATTGGAAAAATTCTAACGCGACACCATATGTACGGCTAAAGCGTGTAATGGATTATTGGTGTTCACTATGGTTTTGGCCACTCGAAGAAGCTGATAAATTACCTAACAGGAGAATATTTCTTACTTACGTAAAATGTCTTTTAGGAGCGCAACCGGTAGCTTGGGATTCTATGGACATAATTAATGAAAATAAAAGACGAAAGGCAATAACGAAGAAATCTGCTAGGGTCGGAAAGATTTTAGATAACATATCTAAAATTTACGAGGACGCTGAGAGAGTGAACATGGCAACTATACATGAAGATTCGAAAAGTTTAAACATAGCTGAGAGAATATCAGAAGAGCAACATTTCTTTCATTGGGAATTAAATTTTGCCAACATATTCAAAGATAAAGGTGGATTTGATTTGATATTAGGCAATCCACCATGGGTTAGATTAGAATGGAAAGAAATGGGCATACTATCCGAACAAAACCCAATGTTTGCCATAAAAAAGTTAAATGCAACTGAGATCGCAGTAAAGCGGAATGAAGCACTAAAAAACGCAAAAACCAAGTTGCTATATTTGCATGAATATGAGAATGTTGCGGGGATGCAGAATTTTCTCGGTTCATCTCATAATTATGACTTGCTTAAAGGTATGAAAATAAATTTGTATAAATGCTTTTTACCTCAAGCTTGGGACCATGTCAACGAAAATGGGATCGTTGCACTTTTACATCCTGAGGGCATATATGACGATCCACATGGTAGCGAACTTAGAGAAAAAGTGTATGCGAGACTTTTATATCACTTTCAGTTTGAAAACAGAAAAGGTCTTTTTAGCGATGTAGATGGGCATATTAAATTTAGTATAAATATTTATGGACCAACACATAAGTGCGATTTTAAATCCATCAACAATT
>JAITLB010000118.1 GCA_031278175.1 Christensenellaceae bacterium | reverse complement strand
CATTGTTGCAATGCGCTCAGTAAATATAACGATTCTGTCTTTGGGGTCACGTGTCCAAGCATAGTCGGGATCATTTAGTAGTTTTAGTAGCTTTATATATCTAGAAAATGATTCTGGCGCTATCTTCTCCAATTGCTCTTTTAGTCCATTTAGTTGTATAATATCATCATCATATTCATGCGTCTTATCATTTCTCTCCTTTATTCTGATCAAACGATCCTTTACAGTTTCTATGCAAGCCATGGGGCTTGAAAATATTGCCTTCTCTAGAATGGTCTTGTATAGTGTTGTTGTGGATTTCTGAGTATTAGGTTTTTCTTGACTCTGCATCCTTTTCATTGTTTGTTTATCTTTTTCCAAATCAAGTTTTGCAATCAAATCAAATGCAACTTCTTCAACTGCTGTAGCATCACATTTTTCAGCTGTTAGTATCCTCTGTTTAAACGAATCGCTCACTTGATCTTTTATATCGTTTCTAAATCTTCTTATGCATAAGTTTTCTACATCTTGCTTAGTATAATTGCTTTTATCAACTATAGCGGTTGGATCGAGCATGTCTATAAGAGATGCAAAGCTTTCACTGCGTCCATCGTGAGGTGTTGCTGTCAACATAATAAGAATATCAGAGCGTGTGGCTAAAAGTTTTGCAAGCTTACTGCGTTGTGCGTGACTAGCACGATCTGCGACATTATGCGCTTCGTCAATCACTATTATATCCCATCTAGCTTTTTCTAAATGTTCCCGGTAATCACGATCATTTTTTAAAGTGTCCATTGAAATTATTGTTTTATTGTAATAATTGAATGGATTGTATAGACCTGGCATATCACTTTTTATTTTATCGATACGCTCGGAATCGAGTCTAACTAGTGGTATTGTGAACCTATTCCACATCTCCTTTTGGAACTGTGTAAGCATTGACTTGACTGTCACCACTAAAATTCTGCGACCTCTTCCTCGCAGTATTAACTCGGACATCAATATGCCAGCTTCAAGAGTTTTTCCTAGTCCTACTGCATCGGCTATTAATATCCGCTGTTGTGGTTGATTTAATGACATATAAGCTGGCTCCAACTGGTACTGCAGGGCATCCATTGCTGCCATATGCCCTATATGTATTTTTGTGTCAGTTGGAACTTGTTGTCGCCATAAACTCTCTATATACACTCTAGATTTTTCGAAATATGAAGAATCGTCTGCTATTAAGTTAACTTGAGCAGGATCAACACGATCTATAGTTTCTAAACCTTCATAAAATATACCTTTGCGTCCTTTAGCCATTCCCGTCAAGCCAATACATTCTATTTGCTTTATAAATCGGTTTTTGCAGTTTTTTTGCGCTTTCGCCCAGCCACGTACTGAGTAATCATCATCGGGACGCTCATCAGGAAAACTGTCATATTCAGTGACCTTCGTTATTTTATATTGTTCGGATCTTATTGTTACACGCATACCCGGAGCGTATCCATTTTCATTCTCGTCCATTACACTGTCCTTGATAGAATAATTTGCGCTCTTGCATGCATTTTAAATTTTAAATTATAGCTAAACCCCGTCATCTAACAATTGGGTTCAACTTAAGTTGCGTTTTATAAATTATTGCAAAAGCGTATCAGAATTTCCCCACCTTAAACACTTAATACAATATTTGTTTTGCTCACTATCTACACAATTGACCTGCATGGCAACTAATGACAACATAATCGCTTATATTATGCCTAGTGCACTCTACACTCCATCGGATCTTTAGTGAGCAAAAGAGTAAAATTACTAATGGGCCTAGCACTTTTAATTCAAATTAAAAGGCATGCCTCCATTGTTTCTCAATAGAAATATGCTAACTTTCGTATCACAAATTGCTAATACTATTTTTCTATTCGTGCGTTTTAGTAACTATAGCGGACAGTGGCAAAATGCTACAAATTGTCCTATCCTCTAGTATATCATAAGTAGCAACTGGAAGCAATATCTCCTCAGTTGTAGGATTGATATATGCTACAAGTGCGCCACGCAGTAGTTCTATCATCCCGTCTTCTCGGATATTTATGAGAAGTCCACCTTTAAAATCTGCTCTATTCTCTTTTCTGAGTTTTCCTAGTTTTATATAATGTGATAGCAACTCGCTTTCATTACCAAACACCATCGGACGCCTATTAATAGGATCATCAAAGCCCTGCATTCCAATCTCATCACCGTAATAGATAACTGGGACACCTGGCAGAAAATATTGCATAACAGAGGCTAGCTTGACGCGCGCTAATCCCAATTTATATTCATTATAGTTTAGTCTATAGCCTAGGCGCATCACTTTATCAGTTGAAGGTTTTGTCTCGGATAGCACATTGATTATTCTAGTAGTGTCATGAGTGCCTATTATGGTCATACAACACTCTAATGCATGCGCTGGATAATTTTCCATTATATCCATCACTTCATTCTTGAATTTCATTGCATCACTATTTAATATATATTCGATTATTGCTCTGCAAAACGGATAGTTCATGACTCCGTCTAACTCGCGGCCATAAAAATATTCACGCTCTTCGGAATAACTAACTTTAGTGCTTGCATCCTCCCAAACTTCGCCAATAACAGCAACGTCTTTTGCTAAGCTTTTAATCTTAGTCCGAATTTCCTTTACGAAATCAGATGACAGTTCGTCTACTACGTCTAGTCGCCAGCCTTGTACACCGAGTTTCGTCCACTTTTCAATTACACCATTATCGCCAGCTATAAACTGTCTAAAACTCGTCGAATCGCGCCTTATAGATGGAACAACAGTTATGCCCCACCAACAAGCATATTTGTCAGGAAACTCTTCAAATGAGTACCAATCATAATATTTGCTATTCTTGGATTGATATGCGCCAATCTCATCGTAATGTCCGAATTTGTTGAAATATATGCTATCAGCTCCAGTGTGGTTAAATACACCGTCCATTATAACATATATCCCACGCTTTTTACACTCGCAAACTAGATCAACAAACTCATCTTCGTCTCCAAATAGAGGATCTACCGTCATATAGTCACCTACATCATAGCGATGATTAGATGAAGATTTATATACAGGGGACAAATAAATAGCATTAATTGATAATTCCGCTAAGTAATCTAGTTTTGAAATTATACCTTTTATGTTTCCACCGTAAAAGTCGTTAGCTCTGTACACACCATCCCAATCAGCGATTGTAAGATCCTCGTACCAGCTTTTCAGTCTCCCAAACCGTGGAAGTTTTTCATCATCTACTCTAGCGAACCTATCAGCAAATATATGGTAGATTAATCCACCCTTTAACCAGTCAGGTGTTTTATAGTTTTTCTCATACACTGACAATTGCCATTCAGGTAACCACTCGCCAATGATGGCACTGCCTTGCTCATCTCTACCTACATACTTTATGCCATTTTCATCTTCAATTTCAAATCTATAAAAATAGACACCAGGCATGTCAACCTGAAATTTTAGAACAAATGTTTTTTTATGCCGATCTAGTATCATTTGATACTTTTGATTATCATTTCCGTGTCGCAATATCATCGTGACCGTTGCATGGATAAACGCGTCTGGTGTAGGGAATGATATTTTTATTTGTTGTCCTACTGTTACAGCGCCGAAAGGCTTTTTATACTTAATATCACGCGAATTAAAACTTAGCATCAATCTCTATTTTACAACCTTACTCAATGCCCAAATTTTATTTGCATATTCTTCAACGCTTCTATCCGATGAAAAGAATCCTGACTTAGCTGTATTCGTAATTGCCATGCGCTGGAATCTATACAGATCCTTATATGCTACATCGACACTAGCTTGCGCGTCTACGTAACTAGCAAAATCGGCTAGCACTAGATATGGATCGGCCACACCTCCATACCCTATCAACAAGCGATCTGCAATCTCCGAGAAATTAACACCGTTTATTCCAGCTCTTAGTTTATCAATTATGCTTTGTATGCGCCAATCATGCGAGTAATATTCGGTAGGATTGTACCTAGGATATAGTTGGTCTGCTTCTTGAGAAGATAGTCCAAATATAAAAATGTTTTCGTCTCCTACTTTCTCATGGATTTCTACGTTTGCACCATCCATAGTGCCTATCGTGACGGCCCCATTAATCATAAATTTCATGTTGCCTGTGCCTGAAGCTTCTTTTCCCGCTACGCTAATCTGCTCGGATATCTCACTAGCTGGCATAATTATCTCGGCTAGCGATACTCTATAGTTTTCTATGAAAATTATTTTGATCTTGTCGTTGATCGTGGGATCATTGTTTATAACTTCGCCTAGCATGTATATTAAGCGGATTATGAGCTTTGCCATGTAATATGACCCAGCAGCTTTGGCTCCAAATATAAACACGCGAGGTTGAACGTCGAGATTAGGATTCTCTTTTAGTCGTCTATACAGATCCATAATATGGAACACATTAAGCAACTGCCTTTTATACTCATGCAATCGCTTTACTTGAACATCAAATATAGCATTAGGATCGACACTTACACCATTAGCTTTTTTAATGTACTCCGCAAGACGCTCTTTGTTCTTCAACTTGATTTCAGCAAATCTATTTAAAACAGTATGATTGCCTTTGAATGCAAGCAAATTCTCTAATTCATCGGCATTATGCAAAAACTTGTCGCCGATCAATTCCGTAATATACTTTGTCAAAAGCGGATTCGCTTCGGCTAACCATCGTCTATATGTTATCCCGTTCGTCACGTTCTTGAATTTGTAAGGAGCGACCTTGTAATAATCCTCAAACAAATCGTTTTTTAAAATCTCGCTGTGTAGTGCGCTCACTCCGTTTACCGAGTGTGATGCCACTAAACAAAGATTTGCCATGCGTATTTCACCGTCGGATAAAATCGCATTTTCAGATATCTTAGTCCACTCACCAGGAAATATTTTCCACAACTCGCCACAATAGCGCTTGTTGATTTCTTTGACGATTTGGAAAATTCGTGGCAATAAACTTTCAAATAAACCTTGTGGCCACTTCTCTAGTGCCTCTTGCATTACTGTGTGGTTTGTATAACTAATCGTCTCACACACGATCTCCCATGCCTTGTCCCAGTCATAACCATGAACATCCAACAGGATGCGCATCAGCTCTGGCACACATAAAGCTGGATGTGTGTCGTTAATATGGATAGCAGCCTTATCAGGTAGCGTGTCTAGCGTGCCATATGTTTTGAGGTGATACTTTACAACGCATTGCATGCTAGCTGATACAAAGAAATATTGTTGTTTTAATCTAAGTGACTTGCCTTCAAAATGATTGTCAGCTGGGTATAATATCTTTGAAATCGCCTCCGCCATCGCTTTTGCTTCAATTGCCTGTAAATATTCACCTTTTGAAAACAGCGCCATATCAATGTCATTTTTTGTTTTGGCACTCCACAATCTCAAAAAGTTTGTAGCATCCGTTTGATAACCACTTATCGGCATCTCAAAAGAAACAGCAATTATAGGGGTGTAGTCTTTATGTTCACATATTAGGCGACCATTCTCCCAACGCTCTTCAATATGTCCACCAAATTTAACTTCATAGACAGAGTCGCGCGCATTAAGCCAAACCCCACCGTCTATAAGCCATTTATCGGGCATCTCTACTTGCCAACCGTCAACTATCTTTTGATTGAATATACCATAATCATACCTTATACTAAACCCACCAGCAGCATAACCGCATGATGTTAGACTGTCTAAGTATGCGGCAGCTAATCTGCCTAATCCACCATTTCCAAGCCCAGCATCAGGTTCGATTTCCATTAGCTCCTCAATATCAAAACCCATTTCTGATACCGCGTTTTGAGCTATATCTAAAATGTCCAAATTGAACAAATTATTTTTGAGTGATCGCCCGAGCAGAAACTCCATAGACATATAATATATCTGTTTGTGTCCACCTTCTTTTATTCGATTATAAAAGTTCAGTCGCTTTTGTGCTAAGATGTCTCTTGTCACTAGGCATACGGCTTTATACATGACCGCCTTGCTTGCATCCTTATATTCGGTGCCAAACACGCGCATCAGTTTTTGCTCGAGCAATTTCTTAAACTCTATTTTTGTCATATTTTTCATTAGCAATTATTTATCTCCCTGCTCATTTTTTCCCCATTAAATTTAACCTTTTACCATTTCGTTGTATAATTCGGCATAGGTTTGTGCGGACTTCTTCCATGAGAAATCCTTGTTCATTGCGTTGTTTACTACAGATGACCATTCTTCCTTGTTATAGTAAGTGGTCACTGCACGCTTAATAGCATCTAACATATCATATGCGTTGAATGTCTTAAACGTGAACCCGTCACCAGTTTTCTCTACAGGATTAAATGGTTCTACGGTGTCTCTTAGTCCACCAGTTTCTCTAACAATTGGTATCGCCCCATAGCGCATCGCTATCATTTGAGAAAGCCCACACGGCTCAAATCGGCTCGGCATTAAAAACATATCAGATCCAGCATAAATTTGCGAAGCTAGTCCACTAGAAAAATTGATTATGCCTCTGAATTTGTTAGCGAAATAACTATTCAGCTCGTTTACACCGTTCTCATATTTCCAGTCACCTGTTCCTAAGATTACCAATTGAATATCTAGATCCATGATCTCACGGCTTACCGCGAAGACGAGATCGATACCCTTTTGTGCCGTCAGTCTTGTTATCATACCAATTACAGGTTTGTCGCATTCGGGCAATCCTAACATCGTCTGCAATCCAGTCTTGTTCTTTTTGCGTCTTGCTAGACTCTTGACTGAATACGCTTGAAAGAGCGATTTGTCCTTTAGCGGGTTATACAGTTCAGTGTCAATGCCGTTAGTGATACCACATAATTTATATTTTCTCGCCTCTAGAATTTCTGAGAGTCCATATGCATAATATGGATTGAGAATTTCAGTAGCATATGTTGGTGAGACAGTCGCTACCCTATTTGATGACTCTATTCCAGCTTTCAGCATGTTAGCGTCACCTTTGTATTCTGCAACCTGGTACATGTGAGTCGGCAGTCCGAATACATTCAGTATGCAATATTTATCCATGTTGCCTTGGAATTCAATATTATGGATAGACAAGAGAGTCTTTATATTTGCATAACCCTCGATATTCCGATAATACGCATCCAAGAAAGTTGGAACTAACGCTGTCTGCCAGTCGTTAACATGTATTACATCAGGATAAAAATCCATTAATGGCAACAGTTCTAGAATAGCCTTTGAGAAGAACGCAAAACGCTCACCATCATCAAAGTAACCATAAAGACCTTTCTTCTTGAAATAGAACTCGTTGTCTATAAAATAATATGTTGTATTGTTGTATACCAGTTTGAACAATCCAGCATATTGGTTGCGCCAACCTAGAGGTACATTGACTGACCCTAGATATAGCATGCCATTCTTAAAAGACTCTGGGATGTCGGCATAAAGTGGTAATACAACTCGTGCATCTATTTTGTTCTTTACAAGAGCAGCTGGTAGTGCCCCTGCAACATCACCTAACCCGCCAGTTCTTATAAACGGCGCAGCCTCGGCTGCAGCATATAATACTTTCATATTCGTAGCCTGCCTCCAAAACTATACGTCAATATAGTCTTGTTCCCGATTCCTTCACAGTGCCTGCCGCTTAAAAATTTCAACAGGTCTTATCATCGTGTCAACGGTCTTAACTTCCGGGTAGCTCCCCGTAGCATTTGCTTTTTCTGTATAACTAGTTAAATTATACTACTTTATTCTTTACTATGACAATAGGATAAGACGAGAATCCCGATATTTGTCGATTTTCTTTTATTGTTACGCTTTTATCTGTTATTGCATAAGACAATGTGCTGCCTTCCATAATCTCACCGTCCTCCATTATTATGGAGTCTTTTACCGATGCACCCTCTTGGATTCTTACGTTACGGAAGAGTATAGAATTTTCAACACTGCCGTTTATTGTGCAACCGTCTGCAATAAGTGAGTTCTTAACATAACAGTTTTTACCGTATTTGGTTGGTATACTGTCTTTAACCTTGGTGTAAATCTTTTTATCTGCACCAAAGAGTTGCTCACGTATATCATAGTCTAACAACTTCATGCTCTCTGTATAATACATTTTGACATCGTCAATTATCGATGCGTAGCCAGGCACCTCGTATACATTGACAGAACCTAGTGCCGCTTCAGCAAACAATACGTCCTTTTCAAAATCGACATGACCTCTAGCATATGCGTTCTCGATGTATGACACAAGCTTTTCTTTTCTCAGTATGTATGCATTGAGACTTAACATTCTTTCACTCTGACTAGGATTTTCGACAAAGAATATGTCTGTTACTCTATTCTTTGCGTTTTTAGCAATAACTACACGCCTAGATGATGTCAACATACCATTATGGCATAACATCGTAATATCAGCACCCGACTCAATATGATTTTCCAGTACATCGGTAAAATCAATGTTCGCTGCTATGTTACAGTTAGCAACAATGACATAATCCTCGGGCGATCTGTTAATAAAATCTGTTATAGTATATATAGCCTCGATCTTACCTTTGTATACGTCTCTAGACGTGTTGAGCACAAACGGTGGGAAAACAGCTATACCGCTATTCTTCCTGTTCAAATCCCAATCACGACCCATTCGGATGTGATCCATTAGCGAGCTATAATTGCTTCGCGTTATAATGCCAATTCTCGTCACACCACTGTTCACTAGATTAGATAGTGTAAAATCGATGAGTCTATACCTACCACCAAATGGCAATGATGCCGTTGTTCTGTGTATAGTAAGCTCATTAAGCTTAGACTCGTTTCCTGAAGCAAATAATATGCCCATCATTTTGTTGTTCATACCTTAAACCTCCTACTCACTACGCATTTCGCCAGATTTAACCACTGCGTCTGGTGCTAAATTAACATTGGGACCTACTATGGCAACTTTCCACTCGCCCGCGACAGGTCCGTCTTGTGGCGCACCTACAACCGCGCCACAACCTATGCAAGCATCCCAACCTACAATAGCGTATGAAATTACCGCGCCACTTGCAATTTTAGTGTGTGGCATTATAATGCTATCCGCTACCTTAGCACCCTCTTCAATTTCAACACCAGTAAATATTATTGAATTTTCAACAGTGCCTTTGACATTGCAGCCTTCGGTTATAATTGAATTGGATACAGCGGCATTATCGCCCAAAAAGTGTGGTGGCTCAGCCGTGTTTCTTGCATATATCTTCCAATCTTTATCGTTCATGTTAAGACCAGATTCGTTATCTAACATATCCATATTGGCTTCCCATAACGAGCTTATCGTTCCTACATCCTTCCAATACCCATCAAACTCGTAAGCAAATAATTTCTCTTTTGCTTCTAGCATTGCTGGTATTATATTCTTTCCAAAATCGTTATGACTCGATTTATCTTCTTCGTCTGCTATGAGATATTTGCGAAGCTTGTCCCATGTAAATATATATATTCCCATGCTAGCTTTTGTCGACTTGGGACGCTTGGGCTTTTCTTCAAACTCGTATATCGAATCATCAGGTGCCGTATTCATTATCCCAAATCTAGACGCACTCTCAAGTGGCACGTCAATTACCGCGATCGTGCAATCCGCACCTTTGCTTTTATGGAAAGCTAACATTTTAGAGTAGTCCATTCTATATATGTGATCGCCTGATAAAATTAGGACATACTCGGCATCGTATCGATCAATGAAGTCGATGTTTTGATATATAGCATTTGCCGTACCCTTATACCATTCGCCCGACTTGGCTTTTTGATAAGGTGGTAAAACAAACGCACCGCCATTCAATCTGTCAAGATCCCATGGCTGACCATTACCAATATATTGATTTAGTTCAAACGGTTGATACTGTGTCAAAACGCCTATCGTATCAATTCCTGAATTGATAGCGTTAGACAGTGTAAAATCGATAATTCGATATTTACCACCAAAAGGAACTGCTGGTTTAGCTACACGATGTGTGAGTGCGCCTAGCCTGGCACCTTGTCCACCAGCTAAAAGCATAGCAACACACTCTTTCTTAGTCAACATATAATTCCTACCCTCTAACTCTCAAATTATGAATCGTAGGTCCATAATTCGGTTCTCGCATCTTCCACCATGCCTATTGTTGAAGATTCCGCCAGGTCTTACATTGGTGTCAACGAGCGTAACTTCCGGCATAAACTACCGTAGCTCGATTTTTTTAATCGCTAGCACCCTTTATTAAAGGCTGAGCAATTTTCTTACTCTGTTAGTGTTTATCAGCTACTACATCTAAAACCGATGGGTTTCTCTTTTTCAAATATAGTGCTGAATCTCCAGCTAAATTCAAAATTAATGATTGTTCGTATCCGTGGTTAACCCGGGGTACACTTTTTATAATGGCACTAGCAGGGCCATTCCCACCGTACTTATCCGCATTGGAGTTGATGACTATCTCATACTCTCCAGCGTCAGGGACTCCTACCTCGTATCCGCGTCTTAATACGTCAGAGAAATTGACAATTACAATCAACTTCTCACCAGCTATATTATACCTAGCAAAAGCGATGATGTTTTGAACGCTGTCGTCTACTATAATCCACTTGAATCCAGCATAACTATTATCACGCTCAAACAGTTCACTGTACATTAAATAAATATTATTTAAGTCCTTGACATATAACTTCAACTTTTTGTGATTGTCGTATTCTAACAGATGCCAATCAAGCGCCTTGTTATAATCCCATTCAATGAATTGTCCAAACTCATTACCCATAAAGTTGAGTTTCTTGCCAGGATGCGCGTACTGGAAAGCGTACAGCGCTTTGAGTGCTGCAAACTTACTTTGATAGTCACCAGGCATCTTGGATATCATCGATGCCTTGCCGTGTACGACCTCATCGTGCGAGAAAGGTAAAATATAGTTTTCACTATAGGCATAAGTTAGGGGGAAAGTTAACTTGTCATGCGCACCCTTTCTAAAGAATGGATCGATCCTGATATATGTCAATATATCGTTCATCCATCCCATGTTCCACTTGAAATTAAAGCCTAAGCCCCCAACGTCAGGTGGCAGAGTTACCATCGGAAATGCCGTCGATTCTTCGGCTATCATTATCGCATTTGGAAAGCGTGATAGCACAGCTGAGTTAAGCTTCTGCAAGAATGCTATAGCCTCTAAATTGTGATTCCCGCCATGGATATTTGGTGTCCATTCGCCATCTTTTCGGTCATAATCGAGATATAACATGCTAGCTACTGCATCTAATCTCATCCCATCAATATGATAGTGCTCAAACCAAAAACACACAGCTGATACTAGAAAAGATTGCACTTCGGGTCTACTATAATCGAATACTCTAGTACCCCAAGTTTTGTGTTCGCGCTTTTTCTCATCCTCATATTCGAATAACGGTTTACCATCAAACTCATATAATCCTGCCGCGTCTTTTGGAAAATGTGAAATAACAAAATCCATCAACACACCTATGCCATTTTGGTGACATCTATCAACAAAATACATAAAATCATGAGGAGTTCCATACCTTGCTGTCGGCGCAAACAATCCGCTTATTTGATAACCCCAGCTGCCTTCATATGGATGCTCTGTTATCGGCATAAGCTCAATATGCGTATATCCCATTTCAATGACGTATGGGATAAGATGTTCAGCTAAGTTGCGATATCCAAAACAATTGCCATCGACATGCCTGCGCCATGAACCTAGATGCACTTCATAAATATTCATCGGTGCTGCGTATATATCGCGCGTTGCTATGTGTTGTAGGTATTTATCATCGTTCCACCTATAGCCGATTATATCATATATTTTGCTAGCAGTTCCAGGTGGTGTCTCACAATGCAAAGCAAAAGGATCCGTCTTCTCCAGTATGCGTCCATCTTCAGTTTCAATACTGAATTTATAATTATCAAATCTTTTTAGATTGCCAATATAACACTCCCAAATGCCACCACCTATAGGTTTCATCAGTGATTGTTGTCTATTCCACTCATTGAAATCACCAACTACTGAAACTGACACAGCACGCGGTGCCCAGCATCTAAAGCGCCACATTTTTTTTCCTGCATGCGACATATAGCATAGGCGCAACATACGATATGTCTCATAATTAGTGCCTTCATTAAACAAATAAACCGGATAATCCGAATTCTGCTTCTTCATTTTTCCTCTCAGTATCAAACGGAATCAATAGCATACTCTTTGCGCAAATAAGTTTAGTTAATTGCGCAAGACATTGATCGCGTGTAACTCTGGTGCTAGCATAACCGAATACACCACCACCGCTTCCTGACATAACTACATTTTCAAAACCCGCTACACGCAAAACATCTAACAAACCGCCGATTTGTGGATTTATACTTATAGCCGATCTCTGTAGTGCATTGAATGCTGGTATTTTTTCTGCTAGAAAATCATCAATGCTATTATGTTCTCCATTAATTTTATCATACACGCTATACGCTAAGCGTGTATCTACTTTTACCGCAGTGTCTACAAGCACTACTCCGTAGAGTAATGGCACACTAACGCGTTTTACAATATTTCCTATTCCATTAATTCGACACGCACCACCAAAGACCATATATGGCACATCGGAACCGACTTCGGCTAATTTGTCCATATCGCAGACGACATCGAAGATTTCCAGGTAGCATTTGATAACCCCAGCTGCATCAGCAGATGAACCACCTAAGCCAGCCCCCACTGGAATAGCTTTTTTAATATAAACGTCAGCTCCTGGTAGATCATACGTGTCAATCATATGCTGCACCGCACGAATGACCGTGTCATTTTGATAAACGACACCATTATCATATTGAACAGTAGCGCTACGATCTTCTCTTACCACTACTTCAATTTGATCACTAACAGGAATATTAACCGCAATCGTGTCTAAAATGTGATATCCGTTTGGCTCTACTCCAACTATATCAAGCGCAAGATTTACCTTTGCACAGAGATTTAGCCTCTTTTGTAACCGATTGCCTTTTTTCATTACTAAACTATATACTAAAATCCGCCAAAAATCAAGATGCAATTGATATTTAATTCTATTTTATTACTATATTTTGACTTTTATTTTAGTTTAACGGCAAGCTCCGCTCTTTTGCAACACAAAAATATACAAAACATGCCACGGCCTTAGATGCGGGAGGCGGCAATTATTTCGAAATTATTGCTAATTATATGTCGAATTTGCTTTTTTATATAACTTTTTACTCCAAAACCAGGTTAAGCGATATAATTAACATCGCTCACCTTCACATTTTCTAAATTTCTTGTGAAATTTGTATAAAATTGTTAAGACAATAAAATCCTCCGCGTCTCAGCCCACAAATGCTCTTCTATGCAGTTTACCGAAATTGTCGCAACTAACATAAATTACACAGTTTTCAGTGCGATATCGGACTACCAAAACTTTTTTGCAATTGTGCTATCAAAATTATTTAAGCTATACACCCAATACCGCGTTAATCCGCTACTATCTTAGAAAACCCCACAATTTTAATTTAGCTCGACACCAACTATGCGGAAGCCGCATTTTTGCCCTTATCACGGCGCAAATAAGAGCGCAAAGCGACAGACCAACAAACATACCTATTTCGCCCTGGGACCGCGCTATGATGCTAATATAGGCATTTAAACACATTATGATACCGAGAGCCGCGCTTTAATCTGTTTTGCCTTTTGACTAGATTGTTTTTTGTCTAACTTTGCAGGTGCGCTTACAACATTTACTAATGAAATAACGGGTATTTTAAATTTGTGACATATAATCTTGCTTACTATTATTATTATTATTCCACCTCCTAAAATATTTTTTACAATAATCAAAATTCTAATTAGCACTCCCTTAATATCTAGCAAGTATCGCACATTGCACCGCGCAAGAACTATATTATATAAGCAGTATTTAGACCGCATATTGAAAACAATCCTTAAAAGGCAAATCGTATTTCAGAGGGTTGCTATGCTTTTCTCGCGTAGCACACCACATTTGATGCGTCTTTAATGCAAAAATTACTAGTACATTTCTCTTGCTTTTTTGCATTAAAGTGTATATAATATTACGCTTAAAAATGTTTTAGTACTAGCGTTGAATATAAGAATTTTTTTTCATGACGGTGCGCTACTTACTATACGACCAAATTTATGTTTTCGCGCTATCGGCATAGCAATTCCGCTTGAAATTTTCGTATCTTGTCGAATTACGCACATGGATATACATGAGTTCATACGCAATCGCAATATTCATTCTAGTATTGCTTTACACTTTCTATATGGGATTTAATGACGGTTCTAACGCAATTGCAACCACTGTCGCTACACGCGCCATTAAACCTAGAACAGCAATACTAGTAGCCGCCGCAACAAAATTCATGTTGCCTGTGCTCGTTTTTATCATTGCTCAAATTGCAGGATCTCAGGGCTTTGCCCTAGCCGGGAATATAAGTGGCAAAACTGTGTACCCAGCGTATTTTGTCGACATCTCAGCCCAAAAAGCATTTGTATTTCTACTTGCTGGTTTGCTTGCCGCTTCAGCGTGGGGTGGTATAGCTTACGCTTTCAAAATTCCTAATAGCACTTCACATACCATATTGGGGGCTTTGATCGGATCGGGCATAGCAGCTTTCGGATTCAATGCAATTCAGTGGAAAGAATATGTGACAGTAAACATAATTTTAATGGTAGTGTTAGCACCACTCAGTGCAATGCTCATAGCGTATATTCTAACTAAAATTACAAAACGCTTAATGAGAAAAGCACATCGTGAGGTCAATAACGTTTTAACTATATTGCAACGAATAAATGTTGTTGCACTATCAGCAGCGTTCTCGCTCAACAATTCGCAAAAAGCAATCGGTATTGTAATGATGATGGGCATACTAGGGTTATCTACATACACTAGTCAGTCTATACCTATATGGATTATATTATTAGTTGGACTAGCACTAGGACTCGGCGTATTGCTAGGCGGGTATAGAGTCATTAACACAGTAGGACGCAAAATATTCAAATTGCAACCAATGCACTCTGTAATCGCACAAATTTCATCAAGTGCGCTTATGATTGTTGCATCCGAAATTGGTGTGTCAGTGAGTACTGGACAAGTTATGTCTTCAGCTATAATCGGTGTCGGTTCTGCTGTTAGATTTAGACATGTGCGCTGGACTATGGCTTCCCGCATCGCCATAAGTTGGATACTTACATTGCCAATTGCTATATCATTAGGATCAGGGATATATTTATTTATCGCAAAGATAATATTGCACCTGTAGACAATTTAACACTTTTAGGAGTAATGCTAAATGAGATTTAAATTAAAAAACAAAGACACCCCAACATTCTTTGAGTTTCTAGAGAGACAGGCTAGATTTGCCGCAACTGGCATGAGCTTGCTTCATTCATATTGTGAAACACATGACGAAAAAACAGCTGATGCAGTTATCCGCGCTGAAACAGAAGGCGATATGGTTAGGCGTGTACTAATAGACGAGCTAAATAAAACATTCATAACACCTTTTGATCGTGAAGATCTTTTTAGATTCTCTAGTCACTTAGATGAGATATTGGATTATGCAAAAACATCTGTGGATGAAATCCGACTCTTTAATGTCAGACCTGACGATGAAATGATCGATGTAACGGCAGCACTTGTCGAAATGTGTGAACATATAATATTAGCCGTTGCTAATATCGAACATCACCCTGCTATTTCGAAAGATGAAGCCATATACGTCAAGTCTCTTGAAAATAAGATTGGCGACATGACTACAAAAGCACTAGCTTTATTGTTTGAGGATGACGACCATAAAAAGATTTTCAAGTACCGTGAAATTTATCGGCATTTAAATCATACAGCTGATATCGGCGACCAGGCAATGGATTTGCTACTAGACATTATGGTGAAAATGCTATAATGACATATATTGTGAGGACATTCTAATGAAGTCATTTAACTTTTTTGCATGTGTTGGAAGAATGAAACATATTCGACGCTGGAGTTTAATGCGCTCTATAATACCTGAAAACCTTCTTGAACACTCAGCGCAAGTGGTGCAAATAGCACACGCTCTTGCCGTGATTAATAATACGGTTTTTAATGGTAGCATCGATCCTGGTGAAGTAGCTATTGCATCTGTTTATCACGATGTGGCCGAGGTCCTCACTGGTGATTTGCCAACACCCATTAAGTATTACAATCCTGCTATAGCATCGGCATTTAGTGAAATAGAAGTAAAATCGGCTAATAAACTCCTAAATCTTTTGCCAGATGAATTGAAACCTAAATATCAAGCTATATTTAACATACCAAAAACCTCACAAGTTTCTAAATTTGTTAAAGCTGCAGATAGACTATCAGCTCACATCAAATGTATAGAAGAATTGCAAAATGGGAATAAGGAATTTTCACAGGCTTTTAAAGCGACAAAGGCATCTGTTTTAGAAATAGATTTGCCTGAAGTGAAGTATTTTATTAATCACTTTTTAAATGCATTTTATCTCACACTAGATGAATTGCAAGATGATAGTCGTGAATGAGCACGTCTTGCAAAGGTCACTACTAATAGCACTCTAAAAGATGTTTTATATAAATTTAAAAATGCTTTAACATTAGGCGAGTGTTTTAATCTTCTAAATGACTACAAGACATTTTCGCAAATTATACAGAGTTTTCACTGATTACAGAAGATCCGATTGAGCCTTTGATTGAAAATGAACACAGCTTTAAATATTGATAAAGCACTAAAGCAATTATCCAATAGAACTACACTCGCGCTAGCACTTATCTCTCATTACTCTAGTATCTACTCAAATAAATTCAGAGCGTTGCTAGTAGTAATCCTCCATTCGCACCTTTCTGACCAGTATTGCCTTTCGTGTATCCTTCACCACCAGCACCTCCACTGCCACCAGATCCACCATCACCACGCGATCCACTGGAAAATAAACTTGGACCATTAGCACCACCAGCACCGCCAGCACCTCCATTTCCACCTGCACCGCCTGCGCCTTGTACACCAGTTTCCACTTGAGGAGTCACACACCAACTGTATTCTTTATAATATAAAACACTCGTTGCCGTACCGCCATCTCCTCCAGCGCCACCAGTTCCGCCCGTTCCGCCCTTGCCACCATCTCCACCATTCATTGCTATAACAATTGAACCGCCACCATCTCCACCGCGTCCGCCCTTGCCACCAGTGCCACCTTTGCCACCTTTGCCACCAGCACCACCCGATAAGTAAATACTACCCAATGTTGATTCGATAATCAAAGTTGACGCGTATACGGCATATCCTCCAGTGCCACCTGTTCCTCCTGTTCCACCCATCCCACCATTAGAACCGTTAGTCCCATTTGCTATAAAAATTGACGCATCCTTTCCAGCATTACCATCACTTCCTGTCGTGCCTTGTATTCCCGTTGCGCCTATTCCGCCTATTAATCTCAATGATCCACTGCCATTAATTGCAACCGTTGCGCCCTCAGTACTATTGTATATAGCATCGTAACCTTTATATTGACCTGTCGCCGAATTAAATCCACCTGTTATACTTACATTACCGGTGTACCCCAATGTTAATTTAAAATTTCCACTAGCCTTAATCGCGTTATAATTATCAGGGGCTTTTATAGACACATTGCTAAAGCGAATCATTAATGGCTTGTCGCGTGAACTGACAACTACCCTAAACCTTGTAAAGGCACGCATAACTGTTGATGTAAAAGTAACTTCGCATACTGTAGTCGCTATAGTAAAGGCATATTTTTCATATGTCAGCGCACTTGTTAAATCAATAATTGATGTTTCACCTTTTATTGTGACCGTAGTACTTTCTGTATAAGAATATATTGTTGCACTCCATTTAGCATATAAAGTTGTGACATCAGTGAACTGCCACTTGGAAGAACTGCTATAACAATACTGACCAAATTTATTATATATTTTTGTTCCCTCACCGTTTCTAGAGGTGTAGAAACCATCGAAAGCATATCCAGTATTTGTTGGAACAAGTATTGATGTAGTAGAGGCATCAAATGTCGCCTCAATGCTTGA
>JAITLB010000092.1 GCA_031278175.1 Christensenellaceae bacterium | reverse complement strand
CGGACTCTTTACTGATCTTTTTATTATATTTACTCCAATTGCAACAATGATATTGACTAGACAATTCTCAATTAAACCTGTTTTTTCTGGGTTAATGGCATTTATCGGCATTATTGTTTTATCAGGTTTATTTGTTAGACACGAGTCTCTTGTCATCGGCGATCTATTTGCTTCTTTCTGTGCCCTAGCTTTCACCCTGCATTTTATATTATTAGAGCAATTTGCAAAAACCGACTTAAAATTAAACTCCGTTGACCCAATTACATTTACACTTTCTCAGTTTTTTGCAGTTGCATTGATCTCACTTATATTAAGCATAACAGTAGAATTAAAACTCTATTCAACTATTACTTTTACACCTGAAGTGATATTTGCTCTTGCCTTTTTAGCAATTCCAACAACCGCATTTACATATTTGTTTCAGTTTAACATACAAGAAAGTCTGTCGGCAAACAAAGTATCATTTTTATATTCATTCGAGTGCGCCTTCTCATATCTATTTTCACTGATGTTAGGATATGACAAATTTTCATTAAATTTCTTGTTCGGGACTGTTATTCTCTTATCAGCAATGATTATATCTTCTGCTACTTCCCGTGTCAAAGTATCTTCTAGTTAGGTTCTAACTCACTATATAATACGCTTATGCCCAAAATAAAACTGCTTTAAATTGCATTTTTAATTTAAATGAGAGGTTCATCGCTTTACAATAAAGAATGCAAACCGATTAACCAAGTAACAATAACTGCAGCATGCACGGCTTAAAGTTCGGGCATGCCGCATTTTATAGTCAACGGCTCATAAATTCGGTCTTACAGGATTTACGATTAACGTTTTATAATCAACATATGAAACAAGACCAGGTCGTCCTAGTTTCTTTACATTTTTGCGTGTAGTATAATCTACTTCGACTTTGTTAGCACTATTGGCTTGACTGAAAAACGCAACATAAGACGCTACTTTGATTAGAGTAGTATTGGGTACGATTGCTCTATTAGTCTTTATTATAGCATGTGCGCCATGATAGTTTTTGACATGCAACCATATGTCAGAACTATCTGCAATTTCAAAAGTTACAACATCATTTTGATAATTGTTTTTCCCGATATATACAGGAAACTCGTCAACAACCAACATCAGCGGACGCGTTCTTTTGATTTTCTTAGTCGAGAGTTTTTTATTGTTTGTTGCTTTAACTCCTAGAAAATCAGAAATCTCTGCCTTTATTTCATCAAACTCTTCTTTGCTATCACTTGTTGCAACTGTCGCTTCAATTGATGAAATATAATCTAATTTGTGTCGAATCTCAATTATCTCTTTATTTGCGTATGCTATAGCACCTTTCAGCTTGTTATACTTTTTATAGTATGCAGCAATATTAGCTTTTGCTGCCATTCTCAAATCCAGTTCAAGATCGATGCTTTCATCCGTGTAATAATTATGACACGTTATTTTGTTTGCACCGCCTTTTATTATATCGGACAACCTATGCGCGTTGCATTTTAGTATTTCAGCGCGACATAATAAATCATTAAGCACTCCGCCTTTTTCTGCTGTGTCGGTGGCAAAGGCTAAACGTTTCTCCATCTGCACTTTCGCACGTTTAATTATTGACCTTAATTCTTTTGTATCTCTCCTTCGCTTCTGTTCTTTTTCAATTGCTGAATAATATATCTCGATTGCATCGCTTAGAGTCTTTGTTTCTTGCCATTTTACAGTCTCTTGGGATGCACTATATTTGAACATATAATAACCTAGTGGATTGTCCGTGTCATCAAGTGCAATAACGGGATTGTATGCCTTACTATTATATCCTAAAATAAATTCTTGTAACGCTGCGTCAATTCCCACTGCATTTGTGCGCTTAAAAATCTCTGCAGCACTCTCTTTAGAAAGCCCAGATGTTAAAGTTAATAGTTTTGATGGATTCTCAATTAGATTGTCTTTAATTAATTGTATTGCCTCTTTAGCATCGACTGATAGCTTTGTTGTAATCGGGAAATCGTATTTAATACCTGGAATGATTTGTCGGGTATTCGTATCTTCAAACGCTAGTTTAAGCGCCCCAATTAGAATAAAATCTGCATCGAGCAATAATATGTTTGAGCCACCGCCCATAATCTCTATAACAAGGTGATACAACGTTGAGTCGCGAAGTTCATCTTTTGCTATAATGCTCAATGAAATAATGCGATCATGGTTCAATATTTCAATTTTTTCTATAGCACCGTTAGTCAAATGTTTGCGGAGCAACATGCAAAAAGAAGATGGAATGCCAGTTGACTCTGGTTTGACATTTGCTAAATATATACGTGGATATGTCGGATCGGCTGACATAACTAATGTACGATTAGCGCCTTTTGCTCTCAATGACAGCACAACATCACTACCATCACACGTGACTCTATTAACTCTACCACTCTCTAGCACTTCATTTAATTCGGCAGTCAGTGCTTTTAGTGTAATGTAATCATTTGGCATATTTCTACACTCTTATAAAATTTAGCAACTAATGTTGCTATATACTTAGGATAACTCTAACTTTCAAATAGCATAAGTATCGTTATCAATAATGATTATAGAAGTTTCAATATTTTAAAAATTGCTATAAACAGTTCTTGCTCTTATTATATAACACATCCACAATAAATTCAATTATTAATTCTTGTTTTGCAATAATTATTTTAAAAAACTTTATAGGGCGATATTTATGCAATTCTTTTAGCCCACTAAATTCAAGATTTTAATTAGCTAAAACACACTATTCTAGTCACAGAATTAGGTTAAGTGTAATGTCAGTTTCAAATTAATTTTTCAACAGTCTATTAATTGTTTGACACTTAGCATATAAAGGATATATAATTGTAGGATTAATTTTTAAAGGAACGGAAGTATGTCTAAAATTGTTAAAGATGGTCTCACTTTTGATGACGTTTTATTATTACCAGGTCACTCTGATATCCTGCCAAAGGATGCAGATCTCTCAACACAACTAACGGACGCAATCCGTCTCAATATTCCAATACTCTCAGCCGCTATGGACACTGTTACCGAATACGGAATGGCGATAGGTATGGCTAGAGAAGGTGGTCTTGGAATAATTCATAAAAATTTAAGTATAGCGGATCAAGCTACTCACGTCGATAAAGTAAAGCGAAGCGAACACGGCGTAATTACAGATCCGTTTTTTTTATCGCCTGAGCATAAAGTATCGGATGCCTTATTACTAATGAAGAAATATAAAATCAGTGGTGTTCCGATAACCAAAGGAACTAAGCTGGTAGGTATATTAACTAATCGCGACTTGCGGTTTGAAACCGATTTCAATCAAACGATAGGCGAAATTATGACAAAAGACGGTCTAGTAACCGCGCCAGTTGGAATCACAATAGAGGATGCGCAAAAATTACTAGGTCAACACCGTATTGAGAAACTTCCCATAGTTGACGAACATTTTAACCTTAAGGGGTTAATAACAATAAAAGATATTGAAAAGTCCAAACAATACCCAAAATCTGCAAAGGATAAGAACGGGCGGCTCATAGTTGGTGCCGCAGTTGGTATAGCTGAAGACACGCTAGAGCGAGTAGCAGCACTAATATCTTCAAAGGTCGACATAATCGCTGTAGATACGGCACACGGTCATAATATTGCTGTCATCAACATGGTAAAGCGCATTAAGGCACGCTACCCAACTCTACCACTTATCGCTGGCAATGTTGCTACTGCAGCCGCGACACGCGAACTGATTGACGCTGGCGCAGATGTCATAAAAGTCGGAATAGGGCCTGGCTCAATTTGCACAACGCGAATAATCGCTGGCATTGGAGTACCTCAAATTACTGCTATTATGGACTGCGCTGAGGAAGCCGACAAATACGGCAAACGCGTAATTGGTGATGGTGGAATTAAATTCTCCGGTGATATAGTAAAGGGCATCGGCGCGGGCGCAGGTTGTATAATGGTAGGAAGCCTACTAGCGGGAACACAAGAGTCCCCAGGCTCATTGGAAATATTCCAAGGACGTAGTTTTAAAGTATATCGTGGAATGGGATCTCTAGGTGCGATGGAATTAGGTAGTAAAGATAGATATTTCCAAGACGATACACGCAAATTAGTGCCAGAAGGTGTTGAAGGACGCGTGCCATTTAGAGGTGCGCTGTCAGACGTCATTTATCAACTGGTGGGCGGTTTGCGTTCAGGTATGGGTTATTGCGGAATGAAAACAATAGATGATTTGCGCACAAATGCTAAGTTTATACGCATAAGTACAGCTTCCCTTATTGAATCACATCCTCACGACATATCAATTACGAAAGAATCTCCTAACTATAGCACAAAAGGCTAATTTTTAATTTGCATAAGAGGGCACATGGACAATAACGAAATTATATTAGTATTAGATTTTGGTGGACAATATAATCAATTAATTGTTCGAAGAATACGTGATTTGGGTGTATACAGTGAATTGCGACCATATTCAACGACCATCGAGGATATCAAAAAAATTAATCCCATTGGAATAATATTCACTGGCGGGCCTAATAGCGTATTTGAAAGTGACTCGCTTAGCGTGTCCCGTGACATTTTGAATTTAGGAATCCCTATACTTGGCATCTGCTATGGAGCACAATTAATAGCTCATCTAGAAAACGGCAAAGTTGCTACTTCAAGTACAAGAGAATACGGTGGAAGTAAAATAGTTTATTCTAATGCTCCATTATTTGACGGCATTCCTAGTGAAAGTACTTGCTGGATGTCACATACTGATTTCGTAGCAGAAATACCTAAAAATTATACGGTTTTAGCATCAACCAAGACATGCAGAATAGCGGCATTTGGTGATATTGACAAGAAGATTTACGGCTTGCAATTCCATCCCGAAGTAATTCACACTGAAAATGGCGACAAGATCCTTGAAAATTTTATATACAAGGTTGCTAATGCGCATGGTGATTGGGCAATGAAAAACTTTGTTGAGTCAAGCGTTGCTAAAATCAAATCAATTGTTGGCATGGGAACAGTTCTGTGTGCAATGAGTGGCGGCATTGATAGTGCCGTTGCTGCTACTCTTGTTCATAAAGCTGTTGGTGATCGATTAACTTGCGTTCTAGTTGATCACGGGCTTATGAGAAAGAATGAATGCGCTGAGATTATGTCCGTTTTCCGTGATGGTCTCGACATGAATCTGAAGCTTATAGACGCTAGGGATCGATTCTTATCTAAACTAACTGGTGTATCCGATCCTGATGCAAAAAGAAAGATTATCGGTGCAGAGTTTATTAGGGTTTTTGAAGATTTCGGAAAAACACTTGGAAATGTCGACTTTTTAGTACAAGGCACCATTTATCCAGATGTTGTTGAAAGCGGATTCGGTAAATCCGCAGCTATAAAACTGCATCATAATGTTGGAGGATTGCCTGCTGTAATTAATTTCAAGGAAATTATAGAACCACTGCGCGATCTATTCAAAGATGAAGTCCGAAAAGTCGGGTTTGAGTTAGGATTACCCAAATCAGTTGTAATGCGTCAACCATTCCCAGGTCCAGGACTTGCTATTCGCATAATAGGTGATATAACTGAAGATAAACTTGAAATTTTGCGTGAGGCTGACGCAATCTTCCGCAGTGAGATTAGTGATGCTGATCTTGACTCCAAAATATGGCAATATTTTGCCGTTTTAACTGGAGTTCGGAGCATTGGTGTAATGGGAGACATGCGCACTTACGATTATATGCTTGCTCTTAGAGCAGTAGTAAGTTTAGACGCAATGAGTGCCGATTGGGCAAAAATTCCATGGCCAGTTCTAGAGAAAATTTCAAATCGCATAGTCAATGAATGCAGAAATATTAACAGGGTCGTTTATGATATAACAACTAAGCCTCCAGCTACTATAGAGTGGGAATAGTTGAAACCGCATCTGTTTTCTAGACAGTTTGATATAAACAAATCTTTTATATGCCACCATATTGCAACTAAATTTTGCCTGTCCAGTACTTTTGCATGGAATCAGCAGACAGTTTAAATAACTCCAGCCGATGTAAAAGTGTTAATTTTGCAGAAATTTTGATGGCAAAATAATATGCTCTCATCTCTGCAGCAGCATATCAAATCTGCTGTGCCATTGCAAAATTGCTAACTAACTGGTTTTAGTATAACCTCTTGTCGATTCAAATTGATTCAGTTGTTTGGGAATATAGAATATAAAATAGTTTATAGATAAAATTTTAGTGCTAATATGTTTTTTACAGGACTATTTGCGTTTGTATATCTGCCTCTCTTTGCATGATGAGTGTCATGCAAAGAGAGGATTTTTAATTAAAGCCCTAATAATTCTCTTAATGTTTGAAAATCAACTGATCCGATCCTCAACAGTTCTTCGTGGAATTGATAATCTGTTCTTGTTGAAGAGACTCTCATGTATTCTTTCTTAATTTCGTTTATCATTAATTCGCCATATGCGTAAGGTAAGTATGTTCCTGGTAGTTCAATGACAATATCAATAATGCGTGAAAGCGTGTCGGCTGAGAATCCAAATGTCGCATATCCAAACTTCTCGTTCGAATAAGAAGTCAATTGCTCTTTTGTATAGCCTAAACCATTAACTAAAATGTCACAAAGACTTACTATTACATTCGTGTACTGCTCTGAAGCTAAATATGCCTTATATGCTTGCTTGACTGACGAGTCAGTAGAAATATATTCTGCTGCTATCGATTCACAGTAGACAGCCCAACCTTCAGTCCAACCTAGATTCGTTAATATATATCTCAAATCACTAACATCTTGAGTCCTTAGATAGAGACTTTGATACAAATGTCCTGGATATCCTTCATGCGACATTAAATTATATAACAATACGTTCTGCGCCGTTGGATTAAGATAAATATTTTGCTTAGCCGCTACATTGTCTATTGGTGATGATACATAGTATCCGCTTATATAGTCTTTTTGTTGACTTTGAGTAAGCAAGTTGATATTGATTTCTGGAGTAACACTCAAGCTTGGGAAGTGTTGCGCCATGGAATCATTTATTTTTCCTAACACCGCCAAGGCATTTTCTGATGTAAATTCATTATCTTCGCTGGCAAACAATTCCGCTATTATTGCATCATAATCTTCTGGTTGGTTACTAATGGCATTCATTAACGATTTACCATAACTGACAAGTTTTTCAGTAGCACTATTAAATGAGTCGCTAGATCCAGTTTTGCCTTCGAATATAGTGCGATAATAGTCCGCACCAGAATTAGCATAATATAAACCTTTCTGATTGCGCGATGACGTAGGATAATCAATCAATAAATCTTCTATATCCTTAATTAAGTCCTCATAAGCCTCCAAAAGATCAGACACGGCAGTCAAGTTTCTTTCTTTATAATTATTCTTCGAGGATGTTGACATTGATGCAATGGCATCAATTTTAGTGTCAAAGATTTCTATTAAACTGTGTTCGCTAACATCAGTAGTTTCGCTTATAATATTCTCATATGCGTCAATTGCTTGCTCATAATAAGAATCGGAAAAACCGTAACCCGCTTCACACTTATTAAATTCAAAGTCTACATATTGAGAAAAAGCTTCGGGAGCTATTTCTATATATTCTAAATATCTTCTTATATCATTAACATCTTTGAACCTGTACAACTGCAGAGTAGAAGGAACATCAGCAGCAGTGCCACTTCTACCTAGATAGTCTTTAAAGTAGTAGTAATTGGCATTGTCAACCCGCATTTCATTGATAGCATATGCGAGCACCTTGTATGTAATTTTTTGGTCTGCATTCAATTTTTCATAATTATAGTCATCGAGCAAAGTCTTAATTTCATCAAGTGCTTCATTAAGCCCATCAACATCATTTTTATGTTCATTGAAAGAACTTATCCCAGGCAAGTAAATATCAAAGGTGTCCAGCTCATACACACTGGGATCATCTAAATATAAATTAATAGCTAGTCCATCACCATCTAAAAATATCTCAAAAAGCATTTTTGTAAAGTCGTCAAATGGGATGTCTGGTTCGCCAAAATCAAAACAGGCACTGAGCCCAACTGAAGCTAAGGACGCTACTAGCACAACTGCTAGAACAAATGCTAGCGTTTTCTTTTTTTTATTCATACGTTATTGTTCCTCAACAATTATACAAACAATACTGAATCGTATGTTTTGTTTAACTAATTAATACAGCGTATATAATATACCAAAATCCGCAAAATTTCAAGCAAATAAGCACATACAGATATTGAATTCAAATATTCGCTTTATATTGTTTGATTTTACAATATTAATGTGTTAAAATAATGTCGTTCAATAATAAGGAAACTTGTTAGAGAGTGGCGTTTGCCGCTCTCTAGTCGTTTTATGGCAAATTATTTTGAACTATTAAGGAGAACAGTTAAATGTCCGCAACAGACATACGCGAACGCGCAGAGTGTTTAATTACACCAATAGTCGAAAAACTTCAATATGAAGTGGTCGAAATCAGATATGTTATAACGGGGCGCGGATCTGAACTAACAGTTTTTATCCATAAACCTGGTGGCATAACACTTAATGATTGCGAGATTGTTAATAACGCGTTAGACGCACCACTTGAAGAAAATGACATAACTGATGGATCACCATATATCCTTAACGTCTCATCACCAGGTCTAGATCGACCAATTGTGTCAATGAAAGACTACGATCGCAACATTAACATTCGTGTTGTGGCATCGTTTATAAAAAATATAGATAAAAAGAAAAAACTTACTGGTGTACTCCTATCACATGACGAAACGACATGTGTATTAGATGTAGTTGGTAAGATTTACAAACTTGATAAAAATAACATTAAGACAATGTTGCCGTATATTGACTTAAAAATGTTAAATTTGGAGGCTATCGATAACAATGGTTAACAGAGATTTTTTCTCGGCCCTTGAGCAATTAGAAAGAGAACATAAACTAAACCAGCGTATGCTTTTAGAGGCGCTAGAAGTTGGCATGGCTGCTGCTTTTAAAAGAGAAACAGGTGAAGGTCGTGCGGTCGCAGTAAAAATAAGTCCTGAGCGTGGCGCTATTGAATTTTATGCCTATCAGACAGTTGTAGATGGCGAACCAATTGACGAAACACAACTGACCCTAGACGAAGCGCAAGATATTAAACCTGATGCGAAAATAGGAGAAGTAATAGGAGAGGATGTAAGTCCTAAGCAATTGTCTAGAATAGCGGCACAAGCAGCAAAACAGATAATACTCCAAAAAATTAATGACGCTAAGAAAGACCAGGCAAGAAGTGATATGTCTAATAAAGAAGGCGAATTGATGCAATCTATAGTTAGACGCGTTGATCCATTAAACATATATGTTGAGATCGTTGGAACGCAAATGGAAGGTGTAATGGGTTCTAGCGACCGTGTGCCAGGCGAAAAACTTAAAGTTGGGGATCGAGTAAAAGTATATATCAAGAAAGTTCGCGATACTACTAGAGGCACACACGTATCAGTTAGTCGCAGTTGTGCGGGATACGTCAGAAAGCTATTTGAAATAGAAGTTCCTGAATTGCGTGGCGGATTAGTAAAAGTTAAAAATATTGTCCGCGAAGCTTCATATCGCACAAAGATGGCAGTCTATAGCGAAGATCCCAATATAGATTCTATTGGATCTTGCATAGGTACTAAAGGGACAAGAATTAATACCATAGTCAACGAATTGTCGGGTGAAAAAGTAGATGTTATATTATATTGCGATGATCCATCTGAATATATTGCACGAGCACTCAGCCCTGCAAAGGTATTGATGGTGCAATTAAATGAGACTGAGCGAATAGCTAAAGTCGTTGTTCCAGATGACAAATTATCACTTGCCATCGGAAGAAGCGGTCAAAACGCAAGACTTGCAGCTAGACTTACTGGATTTAAAATCGATGTAAAGCCGTATTCAGCTATTATGTCTTCACTTGATCAAATGAATGACAAAGATGAACAGTCAGATGCTGATAACGAAGTGACCGAAAAACCTGCTATCAAAACACAGCAAGCACAAGACCAAGCCGAATCCTATCAAACACCAATAGCTGAACCCATTGATTATTATGGCGATGCCCACGGTTATGGCATACCACCTTATGCAGAAAATTACGCACCCGAAGATATAATGTATCGACAAGCTCCACCTATGATGGATTATCCAAACTACGATATGAGCAATATCAATTACGATTCAAATATCGCACCAGATGAGTATAATCCAAATTTAGACTACAATGCTAATAACCCCTACACAGAGGATGGAACGCAATACATTCCAGATGCTGACAGTCAATACAATCCAGATGCGGATTCGTATGATGGTGGTTATTAAATTAAGAAGTTAGGGACTTGTTATGCGTGAAAAACGGACCCCATTGCGGATGTGTTCGGTTTGCAAAGGAATGTTTCCTAAAACCGAATTAATAAGAATAGTGCGATCTCTTGATGGTTCTTTTTCTGTGGACACAACAGGCAAGGCATCTGGACGTGGTGCATATATATGTGATAGCGGTGAGTGCGCACAAAAATGCGTAAAAAAGCGATTACTGAATAAGAGCTTTAAAGCGGTGTTGCCTGAGACTATATATGATCAAATTAGAAACATTACAGAGAGCAAAAGCTAGAACCTACATCGGGTTCGCAATTAAATCTAGAACCGCTATTATCGGAACCGATAATATATTAAAATGCAGACGTGTTAATCTCTTACTCATAGACGAAACACTAAGCGATAACGCAAAGGCGAAATTGATGTCAAAGCATCAAGATACTAACCGTTGTATAACAATTGATAATTTGGGAGAATTGACTTCCCTTGAAGGGTGTAAAGCCTTAGCCATTCTAAATCATAATCTAGCAATGGCAATACTCAAATGCGCAGATGCGCATTTCGAAGGAGACGTTAACTAAATGGCTGAAACGGAAAACAGAAAGACGGAAATGCAAGTAAGCAATATTACCCGAGTTCGTTCTTTTTTCGAAAGCAAAACTCATTTGAAGATCTTAAACACGATCGAAAGTGAAAAAAAACGCATATCCGAAGGCTTGCGCCACTTCGGCGACCTTAGGGCTAAATTCCGTGCCGAACGCAAGGCGGCCGCAGAGGCTCTTAGAATCGAAAGGGAATTACAAGCGACATTACTACGCGAAGAGAGCAAAAATGTCGAAGTAGTTTCGCCTATCGAAGAGACACCATCTGTAAAAGAACCTGTGGTGGAAGTCGAGACAATAGTGCCACATGTTACCGAAGAAGTTAAGGAAGTTGTTGAGCCAGCATCCGAGCCACCAGTCACAGTTCCTAGTGTTGTAAAAGTTGAAGAAGTTCCCGTTATCAAAGAAGAACGCGATGTGCCACCACCTGAACAGGTGGTCCACGCTCCAGTTGAAGAAAAAAAACCTGAGGTGCAAGTTAAACATACTGAGCCACGCAGAGAAACTAATAAGGGGAAAATGAAACAACCACAACAAGCATTTGTGCCTGAGCATACTAATAAAGCACAACAGCATGAAGCGACAAAAGCACCCACTACTACACACGATGCTAAAGACAGCACTGGTGTAAAACCTCGCGAATCGCGACAGCAACGTGCCACAAGCAAAACTGACTCTTATGAAACGCAAAAAGAAAAGATGTTAGCCGCTTTAAATGCTTCGATTTTTGAAAAGCCCAAAAAGACAGTTATCGAAAAACCTGTCATTAGAATTTACGTGCCTCCCGTTGAAGAGCCAAAGCACTCTCACCATAACGCAAATAATGCTAGTGGAACTAATAGTAGTGCGCATCGCAACAATCAAGCAAACAGTCAGCAAAACCGTAATTTCAATCAACAATCAGGTCAGTTAAGCAACAATCGCACTGCCTCGCAGCAATTGCGACAAAATTCTGTAGCTAAGGCTGCTACTGCACCAGCCGCAACATCTCAGCAGGGACAAAAGCCAGTTAAACGAAAAGCAGATGCTAATAAAGGTGCTTTCGATACTAAACGCACACTTGACAAGAAGACATTAGCAAAGAAGGGATATGTGGCTGGGTCAGTTGCCGTTGAATATGATGAAGTTAGTGGCGAGATCAAAAAGGTGCGTTCACGCAAGATCGCAGACAAGAAGCGCAACGCATTCATGCAACCAATTACTAATATTATCCAGCATGCAATAATAACAAAAGATAAATTGACAATAAAAGAGCTCAGTGAGAAAATCGGGAAGACTGGTGCTGAAATCATACGCCAACTTTTCTTTTTGAATATAATTAAGACTATAAATGATGCTATAGATTTTGACACTGCTGATTTAGTTTCATCTGAGCTGGGAATAAAATTAGAATTACAACGTGCAGAAACCGAAGAAGAGCGTACCATCGCATATCATGATGACGAATCAGACGATCCTGCACTTGGCACATTAAGACCACCTGTCGTGACTATAATGGGACACGTCGATCATGGTAAGACATCAATACTTGATTTTATCCGCAAAGCGAATGTCGCTAGTGGCGAAGCAGGTGGTATTACGCAACATATTGGTGCATATTCTGTACTAATTAACGGTTCTAAAATTACTTTCTTAGATACACCAGGTCATGCTGCATTTACAGCGATGCGCGCACGTGGAGCAAATGTAACAGATATTGTTGTAATAGTAGTTGCTGCTGATGATGGTATAATGCCTCAAACAGTAGAAGCTATCAACCACGCTAAAGCGGCATCAGTCTCGATGATCGTTGCTCTCAACAAGATAGACAAGTCTGGTGTAGATATTGATAAAATTTACTCACAGCTTAGTGATCATGGTCTATTACCAGAAGCATGGGGCGGTTCTATTCCAGTAATAAAGATGTCAGCTAAAACTGGCGAAGGTATAAATGCACTTCTAGAGAATATTTTAACGCTGGCTGAAGTAGCGGATTATAAAGCTAATCCAGATAGAAAAGCTCGTGGTACTATTATCGAAGCACGCCTTGATAAAGGAAAAGGACCAGTGGCCACAGTTTTAGTGCAAAATGGTACTCTTCGCATTTCAGATTATGTAGTAGCTGGAGTAGTGACAGGTAAGATTAGAGCGATGCACGATTCAGCTGGCAGACCAGTAACGAGCGCAGAACCATCATCTGCGGTGTCAATTTTAGGACTACAAAATGTACCTGAAGCTGGCGATCAACTCTTAGTAGTTGAAAGTGAAAAAATGATGCGCAAAATCGCCGAGGGCAGAACATCACGCGAACAAGAAAAGCGCGTCAATGCGACAAAGGGATTATCTCTTGACGATGTCTTTAAGGGTATGACTGATGGCAAACTTAAAAATCTTAATCTCATAATTAAAGCTGATGTCCAAGGTTCTGTTGAAGCTATCAAAGACACGTTAGTTAAACTTTCTAATGATGAAATCAAAGTAAGCGTTGTGCATGCTGTCGCTGGTGCAATTAACGAATCAGACGTAATGCTTGCGGATACTACTGGATCAATTATTATCGGATTTAACGTACGCCCCGATTCGAATGCGCGCTCATTAGCAGATCGAAACTCTATAGACATACGACTATATCGCATAATTTACGATGCAATAGACGATGTTAAAATGGCTGTCAAAGGATTGTCAGCACCTAAATATCATGAACAATATCTAGGCAAAGCTGAAGTGCGCGAAACGTTCAAGATTACTGGCACAGGTGTAATAGCTGGTTGTATGGTCAAAGATGGTAAAATAACTCGCAACGCTAAAGTCCGACTTATCCGTGACAATATAGTAGTAGCAGACACTCAGATCTCATCGCTTAAGCGCATGAAAGATGATGTGCGTGAAGTAGCTGCAGGATTTGAGTGCGGTGTCGGATTAGATGGTTTTGATGATATTAAAATAGGCGACATAGTAGAATCATTTAATGTTGTACAAAACACGGAGGACTAAGCTAAATGAATTTAGAGCGAGTCAACTCCGAAATCAAGAAAGAGCTTTCAGTAATTATACGAGACGAAGTTAAAGATCCTAGACTGGAATCAGCTATCATCACAATAACACGCGTCAATGTTACCGCTGATCTAAAGCATGGCAAAGTTTGGGTAAGCATATTAAGCGATGAGACAAAGTCAAAAATTGATGCATTAAATACTGCTTCAAATTTTATGCGAGCAACTCTATTCAAGCGCTTAAAAATTCGTGCCGTGCCAGAGTTGAAATTTATTATCGATGACGGAGCTGAATATTACGTAAAAATCGAAAAAATGCTCGATGAATTAAAAATGACTAGCGATGAATAAAAAAACACTATGTATGAGAATTTTATAAAAAAGGTTGGATCAGCCGACACCATATCAATATTTATGCACATCAACCCTGATGGTGATTGTGTCGGTTCATCTCTTGCGTTGTATGCATATCTCAAAAACATGGGAAAGCGAGTAAATTGTTTTCTAGAACCTGGACATGTCATCGGCGACAACTTGCAATTTTTACCTAATATTAAAGAGTTTAACAGAACCGAGTTAAAGCATTATGATTTAGCTATTGCAGTCGATTGTGGCGATGCTAATCGACTAGGGCTAAAGTGTTATGATCTTTTTTGTAAATCAGATGAAAAGCTTGTAATCGATCACCATTATAATAATAGTAAATTTACTGATGATGTTATTCTAGAATCACATGCAGCGGCGACTACTGAAATTCTCTATAAAATTTTTAATGCCAATGACGCATCTTATATAGACATAGATGTTGCTACTTGCCTTTTTACAGGACTTGTAACCGATACCGGTGCATTCGTTTTTTCATCTACAACAAAACAAACATTTGCAACTGCGGCAGCCCTTAGCGGATATGGACTGGACACCTATTCAATTATTCGTCGCGTGCTGTCGGAATATTCAATTGAAGCTTTCCACTTAAAAAACAGAGTGCTTTCTCGTGCTGAATTCTTATTCGACAATAAAGTTGCTATTATAACTTTTTCATCTGAAGACTTTGAAGCCACTAATACAACAGAACTGGATACAAAACCTATTATTGGAAACATTTTAAATATTAGTAGCGTGCTACTAGCAGTATCTATTTCTTTCTCTACAAGAACAACTGATTACAAAGTTAGTTTTAGATCAAAAGATAAAATAAAT